>JAFSBD010000038.1 GCA_017442025.1 Clostridia bacterium | reverse complement strand
GACCAATAGGTATCGATCATGCGGATCTCGGTGATGGTGGGGTCTCTCCCCTCTTTGCGAAAATACGCCTGGCAGAATGCGATATCATCGCAATCCATGGCAAGGCCATATTTGGCAACAAAATCAGCCAAGCCCTTCTCATCCAGTTCCAAAAAGCCATCCAATACCGCAACGGTTTCGGGAATGGCATAGTCTGTCTTGAGGGTTTCGGGCAGTTCCAGGCTTGCTTCGCGGGTCTCCACCGGGTTGATGACGCTCTTTTTGATGGTTTCCAGCTCTTCGGCGGTCATATCGCCGTAAAGTAAATATACTTTCGCCGTTTTAACAGTGGGGCGTTCGCCTTGGGAGATGATTTGAATGCATTGAGCGGCCGAATCAGCGCGCTGATCAAACTGACCGGGCAGGGGCTCAACCGCAAAAACCTTGGCATTGCCGATCTCCAGCTCATTGGAAGTGATATCCAGCTGGGGCTCGGAGAAAACGGTGCCGACTGCATAATCAAACAGTTCTTTTTCGATATTTTCCACATCATAGCGGTTGATTACCCGCACCTTATCCAAGGATTTGATCTGCAGAATATGCCGCACTTCATAGCGCAGGTCGCGGGCTTCATTGGCAAGCTCCGGCTTTTTTTCAACATAAATACGATATACCATTAGTTCTCCTTTCCTGCCTTAAGGGCCTTTTGACCGATATCATGGCGATAGAATGCATTTTCAAAATGAATGGTTTCCACCTTTTTATAAGAAGCTGCAATCGCCTCCTCCAAGGAATCAGCGGTGGCGGTAACGCCTAAAACGCGCCCGCCTGCGGTAAGCAGATCTTCCCCATCCAGCTTCGCGCCTGCAACAAAAACATCATTTTTGATCTCTGCAGGAATGGTCATTTTATGGCCGGTGGTATATTTACCGGGATAGCCCTCCGAGGCCATAACAACGCAGCAGGCATGGCGATCGGCAAACTTGACCTCGGTTTCGGCCAAGGTGCCGTTGGTGGTGGCCATCATGATGGTAAGTAAATCACTTTCCAGCAAGGGAAGCACTACCTGGGTTTCGGGATCACCGAAACGGCAGTTATATTCAATGACCTTAGGGCCGTTGGGGGTGAGCATCAGGCCGAAATAAAGGCAGCCCTTAAAGGTGCGCCCTTCCGCCTTCATGGCGCGGATGGTGGGCAGGAAGATCCGCTCCATACATTCCGCGGCAATCGCCTCGGTATAATAGGGATTGGGAGCAACGGTACCCATACCGCCGGTATTGAGGCCCTGATCATTATCCAAGGCACGCTTATGGTCCATAGAAGAGATCATGGGAATAACGGTTTCACCGTCGGTGAAGGAGAGGACCGAAACCTCAGGGCCGGTCAAAAACTCCTCAATCACCACGCGGCTTCCGCTGGCACCGAAGATCTGATCCTCCATCATGGAACGGACCGCGGCCTTTGCATCCTCGCGGGTTTCAGCGATGATAACGCCCTTACCCAACGCCAGACCGTCGGCCTTAATAACCGTTGGAATGGGAGCGGTTTCCAGATACTCCAACGCCTTCGCGCAATCTTCAAATACCGCATACTCGGCGGTGGGAATCTGATACTTTTTCATCAGATCCTTGGAAAAGACCTTGCTCCCTTCGATGATTGCCGCATTAGCCTTAGGGCCAAAGCAGGGAATGCCGATCTCATTGAGGGCATCCACGCACCCAAGAACCAAGGGATCATCGGGTGCGACCACCGCATAATCGATGGCATTTTCCTTGGCAAAGGCAACGATTTTTTCAATTTCTTTCGCGCCGATAGGCACCAAGGTGGCGTCCTCTGCCATACCGCCGTTGCCGGGGCAGGCAAAGATCTCTTCCACATTGGGGTTTTCTTTTAATTTCTTTATAATGGTATGCTCGCGGCCACCGCCGCCAACGACCAATAGCTTCATAATGTTTCTCCTTTATAAAACACCACTTGCCTCTCCGCAAGGAGAGGCAACATGGAATATCATCAATGGTGGAACAAGCGCATGCCGGTGAAGGCCATGGCGATACCATACTTATTGCAGCAATCGATGACAACATCATCGCGAATCGAGCCGCCGGGCTCCGCAATATAGGAAACACCGCTCTTCTTGGCGCGCTCAATGTTATCGCTGAAGGGGAAGAATGCATCGCTTCCTACCGCAACGCCGCTGATGGTAGCGAGATAAGCGTCCATCTCTTCGCGGGTGAAGGGGGCGGGCTGCTCGGTGAAATATTTCTGCCAATTTCCATCAGCGCAAACGTCCTCTTCATTCTTATTGATATAGCTATCGATAACGTTATCCCGATCGGGTCTGCCGATGGTATCCTTGAAGGGCAGGTTCAGCACCTTATCATGCTGGCGCAGATGCCAAACATCCGCCTTATTGCCCGCCAGGCGGGTGCAATGGATGCGGGACTGTTGACCCGCGCCGACGCCGATAGCCTGACCGTCTACTGCATAGCAGACCGAATTGGACTGGGTATATTTGAGGGTGATCAACGCAATGATCAGATCGCGCTTGGCACTATCGGGAAGTTCCTTATTTTCGGTAACAAGGTTTTCCAGCAATGCATTATTGATCTCAAATTCATTACGGCCCTGCTCAAAGGTGATACCATAGACCTGCTTGGTCTCCTGGGGCTCGGGGCGGTAGTTGGGATCGATCTCAACAATATTATAATTACCTTTACGCTTGGATTTCAAAATTTCCAAGGCCTCGGGGGTATAACCGGGGGCAATGATGCCATCGGAAACCTCCCGCTTAATCAGCAGGGCGGTGGTAACATCGCAGACATCGGAAAGGGCGATCCAATCGCCGAAGGAGCTCATACGGTCGGTACCGCGGGCTCTTGCATAGGCGCAGGCCAAGGGAGAATCATCCAGCCCTTCGATATCATCCACAAAACAAGCCTTCTTCAGTTTTTCAGGCAGTTTGGTGCCCACTGCGGCCGAGGTGGGGCTGACATGCTTAAAGGAGGTGGCGGCGGGCATTCCCAACGCCTCTTTGATCTCCTTGACCAACTGCCAGGAATTAAAAGCATCCAAAAAGTTGATATAACCCGGGCGGCCGGATAAAATTTTGATAGGCAGCTCGCTACCGTCCTTCATATAGATCTTGGCGGGCTTTTGATTGGGATTACAGCCGTATTTCAGTTCAAATTCTTTCATGTTCTGTTCCCTCCTTACTTATTTTTATTGATCAAGCGGGTCTCTTCTTCCCCGCTTACCAGATCGGTATAGCAAACATAAAGGGAGATCTTATTGTCTGCATCCAGATGATCCCAGATGTCCGCAGTAAAGGCATCGATATCATCGGGGATCGCCACCCGCTCGGGCTCACCTTGGAAGGTGGGGATGGGATTACCGTCGCAAACATAGGTATGGATGAAATGGCCAAGGCCTGCCAGCGAGGGATAAGCAAAATGGTAACGATTGCAGGCTGTTCCCTCTGCATCGGCGCTCTTGAGAATGCTCATCTCATAAGTAAAATCATCTTCGCCAAAGGTGATCATGCCGCTGATGCGGGGAGTGAGGTTGGGAGCGTCGGGCTCGAACTCACGAGTGGTCAGCGCCGAGGCAAAGCTTTCACCCTTTTTAAGACCTTCCCATATGGTATCGGTCTGGTCGCCGTTGGTAACGATCAGTTTGTTTTCATGGCGGCGCAGAGCGGCATAGATGATCAGCGAAGGATCTTCTACCTTGGAAGGATCGAAGGGCTCAGTGAAAACTGCGCCGTCCTTTTCGGTGAAGATACGGTTGCGGCTATTCTCGCTTCTGCCCATAATGAAATAAGCAGCTGCCGCCTTTTTACCGTCGGCGGTCTTACCGATGACAATGCCGCGCCCTACATAACTATTCCCTTCGATGCGCGCACCGATGGGTTTGATTTCATAAATGTTCATACCTCTTCTCCTTTCATCATGGCCGCAGAGACCATTTCGACCGCTTGGGGCAGGAGGATCCACTCTGCCTGCTCCATCACGCGTTTTTGCAAAATTTCAGGGGTATCGCCGGCCTGGATCTCCACCGCTTTTTGGGCAATGATCCGGCCGCCGTCGGGAATCTCGTTAACGAAATGAACCGTTGCACCGGTTACCTTCACGCCATATTCCAACGCCGCCTCATGGACATGCAGGCCGTAAAAGCCCTTGCCGCAAAAAGAGGGAATCAGCGAAGGATGGACATTGATGATCCGCTCGGGATAGGCGTTGGTAAAATCAGCACTCAAAATATTCATAAAGCCTGCAAGAACGATCAGCTCAATGCCATGCTCCTGCAGTTTGGCAATGATCTTTTGCTCAAAATCCGCTTGATCGGCGCATTCTTTTTTGACAACGATCTCGGTG
>JAFSBD010000037.1 GCA_017442025.1 Clostridia bacterium | reverse complement strand
GGTGTCGAAGTTTTTATCGTTATAATAGCGGGTCAGGTCCTGGCCTGTCTTTAAAAGGCGGCCTGCCGCCATCAGCTCGGTGCTTCCCAAGGTGATGCCCTTTTCTGCCTTGCTTATGTAGAGCGGCAGATGTTCCGAAAGGCGGTTCAAGGGAAAGCGGGGGCTGCGCTCCAAAAGGCGCATGGCGGCCGCAGTCTGCTCGATCTGCAGTTTTGCGCAGGGCACTTCATATAGAGGAAGCAGTTCCCGAAGGCGATGGGCCGCTTCTTCCGTTACGCAACGGCCTGCCGCCTGCTCCAACACCTTGAAGTATTCCAGGGCGGCAAGAGATTTTTTATAATAAAATAAATTTCGATTGCTCATTTTTTATCCTTCATAAATTGTCTTCCACATTTCCAGCGCGGAAGATTTAAAATCCAAATGATAAAGCAGGAAGGCCTCGGTCAGTTTCGATAAGAGCACCTGCTCCTCATGGGGGATGGAAAAACTATAGGCCTTGGCCGCGGGATGGTTTAAAATATGGGCCATCGCGGCAACGGTCGTTGCGCTCAAGGGGAGCGTTTTGCGCGGCAGGGCGCAGGCATCGCAGAGAATGCTCCCGTCCTCCAACGCAAAATGCCCGCCGGGATGGGCGCAGGGCGCAAGACTGGGGCAATAACCCATGAGCTGCATGGTCTTGAGTTCAAAAACACCCTTGACCAAAAGGGATGCCCGCCCCTTGCCCAGCAGATACAGGCCGTTTAGTAACAGGGGGAGTAAAATTCCCGTTTCCCGCGGCTCGCCCTTGCAAAAATGAAGGACGATCTGAGCGAAATATCCCGCCAGGAAGGTATCCTCCATCCGCTCCTTCAGCCCATGGAAGGGCTCTTCCAAGGAAAAGGAATTTAGCAGGAAATTGCCCCCGCCTGTTTCATATAGCACCCATTCGCCGTAATAAAACTGATCGTATTGCGTTTTTTTACGGCCGGATTTGGCAAAGACCGTAATACAGCCCATCTGCTCGGTCAGGATGGTCAGAACCTTTTCTTCATGAATGGTTGGCCCCACCCGAAGCAGAATACCCTTGACCTTGCGCGTCATACTCTGTTTCCTTCTTCTGCTCCAGCGCATGGTAGAGCAGATACGCCTCCACACTGCCGGTATTTTCAAAGCATTTCCATGCTTCCCGTTCGTCCATTACTATCACCTCATCATTAGTTTATCTTCCAAGGAGCTAAAAAGTGATAGTAATAAATGGTTTATTCCTGAGAAAATCCCAAAGAATCCAGCAGGCCTGCATTATTTTCCCAGTCCCGCTTGACCTTGACAAAACATTTCAAAAAGACCTTTTTCCCAAAATGCTGCTCCAATTCTACCCGTGCGCGGCTGCTGATCTCCTTGAGCTTTGCGCCGCCCTTGCCGATGATCATTCCCTTATGGGAATCCTTAGAACAATAGATAACAACATATATAGAGATCAGATCCTCCTCTTCCTCGAAGGCGTCCACCGCCAGGGCAACCCCATGGGGAACCTCCTGCCCTAAAAGATAGAGCATCTTCTCCCGCACCACCTCGCAGGCAAAAACCGCCTCGCTTTGGTCGCTGAGCTGATCGGGATCGAAAAAGAAGGGGGATTCCTCTGCCCGCTGCTCCAATTCACCCAGCAGCAGATCCACCCCGTCGCCCGTTTTGGCGCTTAAGGGGATCACTGCATCAAAAGAAAACTCGGCGGTAAAGGCTGCGATCGCCGAAAGGATCTTTTCCTTGGGGATCGCATCCACCTTATTGAGCACCAAGAAAGCGGGAATGCCCATCTTCTTCAGCCGCTCCAGCATCCGCTTTTCCGCTTCATTGGGGGCTTTGGCTTCGGCAACAAAGAGCGCGATCTCTGTTTCCTCCACCGTATCGCTCACCGTTTGCTCCATCCGCTTGCCCAGCCCGCTTTTGCCGGTGATAAAGCCGGGCATGTCCAAAAAAACATATTGGACATCACCTTTAGTCAAAATCCCGGTGATGCGGGTGCGGGTGGTTTGGGGCTTGGGCGAAACAATGGAGATCTTTTCGCCGATGATTTGATTTAAAAGGGTGGATTTTCCAACATTCGGCCGACCCATCAGGGTGGCAAAAACGGTTTTGGTTGACATAATTTATTTTCCTTTTTTATACGTCTTTTTGCAAAATACGAAGATCAAAATAACCGCAACATAAAGAGCCAAAAGCACCGCGCGGTACCATACCGAAAAGAAGACCAAAATCTCCTGAAAAACAGCCACATCCCAAAAGAGATGATAGCCGAGAAATATAGCGCCGATGGCAAAGATCAGCACCGCGGCCGCGGCAGAATCCTTTGCGCGGCGAATGCGGCGGGAAGGCTCTCGCGTGATCTTATTATCGGTTTGTTCAATGGCTGTATTGAGGCTTTCCACACCGATCACCAGGCAGATCTGCAAAATCAGCAGGCACCATTCCACCTTGGAAAAATCATAGAAGGTGGCCAGCAACAGCATGGTCAGCGCCGCAAAGCAATGGATGCGGAAATTCCGCTCATAGGCCAATTGATATCCGATTCCCCGAAAGGCATATAAGAAACTTTTTAGCAAACTTCTCATCGTTCCAGCCCCATTCCTTTCAGCACTTCTTCCTGACGATGGAACATCTCTTTTTCTTCCTCTTCCCCCAGCTCATGGTCATAGCCGAGCAGGTGCAAAATGCTATGTACGGTCAAAAAAGCGATTTCCCGCTCCAGAGAATGACCGTATTCCTCGGCCTGTTGCTGCGCCTTTTCCAGGCAAAGCACCACGCTCCCCAAAAAGACCGCATCGTTCAAGGGATCGGGTGCGGCCGAAAAAGGATCCTCCTCCATAGGGAAGGAGAGAACGTCGGTGGGGCGATCCACCTGCCGTTGCTCCAAATTCAGTTGATGGATCTCCTCCATCGAAACAAATAAAACTTCGACCTCCGCATTTTGAGGAAACTGCTCATAGGCCAGCGCAGCCTCCACCGCCTTTTGGATCAACGCCTCATGAGCGGCTTCTTCCATTGTTACGATTACTTTCATTGTTCTTCCTTTCATATGCGTCCACAATCTTTTGCACCAGCGCATGGCGGACGATATCCTTCTTTTCAAAACGATGGATGGCGATCTCCTCAATATCCTTGAGGATCTTCAAAGCGTGCATTAAACCGGAGGGTTTTCCATCTAAGTCGATCTGGGTGGGATCGCCGGTAACAACGATTTTGGAATTAAAACCAAAGCGGGTAAGAAACATCTTCATCTGCTCGATACTGGTATTTTGCGCCTCATCCAAAATAATAAAGCTATTATCCAGCGTGCGACCGCGCATATAGGCCAGCGGCGCGATTTCGATGATATTCTTTTCCATATAGCCTGCCACCGTCTCAGGTCCCAGCATTTCAAATAATGCATCGTAGAGGGGGCGGAGATAGGGATCGACCTTATTTTGCAGATCGCCCGGCAAAAAGCCCAGCTTCTCCCCTGCCTCCACCGCAGGGCGGGTCAGCACGATCTTGGAGACCTGCTTGGATTTCAGCGCGGTGACCGCCAGCGCGACGGCAAGATAGGTTTTGCCCGTTCCCGCAGGGCCGACACCGAAGGTGACCACGTTTTTATCAATGCATTCCACATAAGCCTTTTGCGCTATGGTTTTTGGCTTGATGGGTTTGCCGCGGGTGGTGATGCAGATACATTCATCCAAGGCCTGCACCACGTTACAGCCCGAATCCTCCCGCGCCAAATTGATCAGATAGCGCACCTTTTGCACATCGATCAGCTCGCCTGCGGCGGCCAGCGAAAAGAGATTCTTCAGCACCTCGGCCGCCTGATCCACGTTGGACTCCTCGCCGCTCAAGATCAGGTGATCATCGCGGTTGACCAGATGGATTCCCAGCTCACTTTCGATAATGCCCGCATTTTCATCAAAAGGCCCAAACACCGCGGGGATCAAGGCGATCTCCGGGGCTTCAAATACTTTTTGCATCCTGACTCCTTTTAACGGATCGGCACTTCCACACCGATCTCCTCTTCACAGTAAAATACGACCCGCAGGGTCAGCGACCCATCCTCAACGATCTCCTCCACCTCGCGGCGAAGCACCGTTACCTCCGCCAAGCGGTC
>JAFSBD010000003.1 GCA_017442025.1 Clostridia bacterium | reverse complement strand
TAAAGGGATTATGAATGATGACGATTATTACATTGTTGAAGATGTATTTTTAAGTGTGCAGGAGAAGAAAGCAGTCGTAAATACTATTTATGCGATAGGCCGTCATATGCCGAAGCACTATGATTATGATATTAAATTTTCACACAATGGAACCCATCGAATCAAATTATTAAGCACAAAAGAGCCTGAGAAATTAGAGGCGAATTATTTTGCGGTATTCTTCTCAAAACCCGGAGATAAATTTTATCTCATGATCTCAAAACGGGGAGAAAATGAATGTATTGTAAAAGCATTCAATTCAAGATACTTTAAATTAGTTGAGGAAGATTTTGAATGCATTGATGGAAAATACTATCCTAAAAAATGGTAAAAAATCAGCTCTATCAATGAGTTGTTACTTTGTTCTTGAACAGCAAGAAATAAAGAGTTCTTTATGATCCAAAACTCCCGAATGCAATTGCATTCGGGATTTCCATTTTATAAGAAGATGAAAAGAAAAATAGAGAAGAGAAACAAGGCGGCGGCTGTGATCAATTTGTTTTTGCTTAGTTTAGCCGGCTTGTTGCGGTGGCGTTTTTCGGCCTCGTAATAGTCGCGCTCCATTGCCTTGAGGAACTCTACTTCCTTATAGCAATAAATGGCGCTTCCGATCAAATACAGCCCATATAAAATAAGGATAGGGGCAACGGTAAGCTTGGCAAGAAGTCCGCTCTCATTAAAAAGGGCAATATAGGCAAAGACCATCACCCAGCAGGCTACAAAGATGGGGATAACGGTATCTAAGATTTCTACGCGCGTCATTTTAGTTTGTTTTTTAGCCATGATCAGACCCTCCGATGTGAATTGCTTATTATTATAACATACTTTTTTCAAAATGTGTGAATAAAATTTAAAAATAAATAAAAACCGACCCAAGTGGGTCGGTTTTTTAAAGTTTGAGGTCTTCACTCCATCCTCGGGTAATCTTGACATCATCGTCCTGGGGAATGGTTACCTTTGCATCCTTGGTTTTATGATCTGCCTGGAGCATGGGTAACGTGCTATAATAGGGGATAACGTCTTTCTTTTCTTTGGATTTCATAATAAATACCTCCTCTATTATGGTGAGGATCTTTTATCAAAAAATACAAAGAAATTTTTGGTGCATTAAAGCTTGGAAGCCAGTTCCAATGCCTCATCGATATGGGCGCAAAAACGGTCGGCACCGACCGTTTGATAGATGCCTGATTTTTTTAACGCTTCCAGCGGTTGGGTATTTACATGGGAGAAGATCAGTTCGACGCCGTTGTTTTTACATTTTTTGCAAAGGGTTTCTAAAGCGTTCATCGCCGTTGCATCAATGGCCGGAACGGCACGCATACGAAGGATCAAGCAACGGGTGTAGTCCTTGAATTGAATGTCGAGGATCTTTTCGGCTGCACCGAAAAATAACGGGCCGGTAATTTCATAGACACGAACATTTTTAGGTACAACCTTTAAATCAAGGCTGTCGGCATCCTCTTCAGATTCGGTATACTTCCAGCCGGTAACTGCGGTTTCTTCGCTCATGCGCTTCATAAAGAACATAGCGGCCAACACCATGCCCACTTCAATGGCAATAACTAAGTCGAAGATAACGGTCAAACCAAAGGTAATCACCATAACGATGGTATCGCTTTTGGGGGCGGTCTTGACGGTATGAACAAACTTGCGCCATTCGCTCATGTTATAAGCAACAACGAAGAGGATGGCGGCAATGGCCGGCATGGGAATCAATGCCGCATAGGGCATCAGGAAAAGCAAGACCAGCAACAAAACGACGGCATGAACCATCCCGGCGATGGGGGTTCTTCCGCCGTTTTTCGCGTTGGCGGCAGTGCGGGCAATGGCACCGGTGGCAGGAATGCCGCCGAAAAGGACAGAAGCAATGTTGCCAACACCTTGGGCCACCAATTCGGCGTTGGAATTATGCTTGGAATGAACCATACTGTCGGCCACAACGCAGGAGAGCAAAGATTCAATAGCGGCAAGGATAGCAATGGTAAATGCGCCGGGAAGGACAGCGGTAATTTTATCCAGGCTGAAATCCAGACCGGAGAGGTTGATTTTGGGCAAGCCGGTGGGGATGGTATAGAGCTCACCAATGGTGAATACGCCTTCGTCCAGCCCCGGGATGAATTGCACCATTAACGCACCGACAACAACGGCGATCAGGGAAGGGGGGATGCGCTTTTCGATTTTGGGATAGAAGATCAAAATTGCAAGGCAAACAACGCCTACCAACAACGCCTGCCAACTGAAGGTGCCGATGGCTTCAACATTTGCGGCGAGTTTTTCCAGGGCTTCCACCGGCTTAACGCCTTCGGCATAGGTGAGCCCCAAGAAATCTTTGATCTGGCCGATCAAGATGGTAACCGCGATACCGGCGGTAAATCCCGTCGTGATGGTATAGGGAATAAATTTGATGAGCGAGCCCAGTTTTAAAACGCCCATTAGGATCAGCATAATACCTGCGAGTATGGTTGCCAGGATGAGGCCGCTCATTCCATGGGTTACCACAATTCCTGCAACAATGGTTGCGAAGGCAGCGGTGGGGCCTGCGATTTGCACGCGGCTTCCGCCCAGGAACGAGACAATGAAGCCTGCGGCAATCGCGGTATATACTCCGCATGCAGGCTCTACCCCCGAGGCCAAGGCCAGAGCGATTGAAAGGGGGAGCGCGATGATCGCAACGATCACGCCCGCAATGAGATCTTGCACCAATTGCTTTTTACTGTAGGTCTTCAATACCGAGAAAAGTTTTGGTTGAAGATAGAAGTTTTTCATTCTTTAACTCCTTATTATTTAATGCGGTTGTTATTTTAGCATGGTTTTTCTTAAAGTGCAACATAAAATTTAAATCGTGAGGCGTACCAAATAAAAGTACCACACGAATAGATCTAAACACTGGATACTCTGCGCTCTCGGTTTTTGCCGGCCGCTCCGGGCGGCTACGTCAAAACCGTCGTGCTCGAGACTTCGCAGTCCGCAAAACCTATCGCGGTTTTGCGGCTGTTTCGACGAACTTTTTTGCATAGATGCAAAAAAGTCCAAATCGTGATGGTATGCCAAATGAAAGCACCACCCGGATGGGTGGTGCTTTCATTTGGTACGCCCGACTGGATTCGAACCAGCGGCCTTCAGAGTCGGAGTCTGACGCGCTATCCAACTGCGCTACGGGCGCATTTACATTTTGATATTATACTATCCCTTTTTTAAAAATGCAACTGTTTTTTAAAATTGTTGCTTTTTTTTATCTTTTATGATATGATATTTCTATTATGATGGATTTGGAGGCCTAAAATGGCGAATTCAGAGATTTTTAAAACAGTATTTAAGGGTTACAGCAAGGATGAGGTTGTTGCTTATATTGATAATCTGAACCGGCAGAATGCCCAACTGCAAAAAGAACTGAATGATGCATATGCCCGCTTGGAGCAGATGGAGGACGAGCAACGGGACGATCTTGCGGAAAAGAACCGTATGGAAGAAAACCTGGAAGCGATCCGCGCATCCATGGCGGAGGAAATGAAAGAAGAGCTCACCGTTCAGCTTCGCGCCGGCCTTGCCGAGGAGCTCCGCCCTGAAATCGAGAAGGAAATGCGCCGCAAGGTGGAAGAGGAGATGGCTCCCAAGTATGAAGCGGCGGCGCGCTCTGAGATCACGCAGCGCGTTCAGAGCCAGTTTGGCGAGGTGCAGGAACTGCGGCGGCGGGCGCAACTTTACGATGACAATCGTGAAGTGCTGGCTGATTTGATGATCAAAGCTAAAAATGATGCGGCAGCGATTGTCCAGGATGCAGAAAATCATGCCAAGGCTTTGCGGGAGGATGCAGAGCAACGGTATCGCCTGCTGATCTCCGACTATAAAGTATTGAAGGGCAATCTTCTTACAGCGCGGGGCGAGGCGGTTGAGAAATTAAACGTCGCTCTGAAAAATCTGGATGATTTTGAAAAGAAATTCTCTTGCATGGATCAGGATGTTGCCAATTCGGTGGCGCATTTAAACGATTAATATAAAAACGGAAGAAGGTTTTCCTTCTTCCGTTTTTATATATGGCAGCCCGGTAGTGTGCAAAGGCTGGAGGGAGCTCCCGGTTCATTGGAAATAGTATAGTTTTTCAATTGCTGGTAAAGGCATCCTGCCCGAACAATGCAGTTGAAACCATAGCGATCCCGAAGATGGTCCACCGCATGATCCAGGGATTGATCGCGCAGACGATGGTTTTCCAAATCCCAGAGAGTGAGCTGCAGATCGCCGCTGTCCGGTTGCAACTTGGCGACCCCCAGCCCCAGGCAACGAACGGGGGCGGAAAGATCATAGTGTTCCTGAAAAAGGGAAAGAGCGGTTTGGGCGATTTCCATGGCGTTATTGGTAGGGAGCGAGAGCGGGCGTTGGCGGTTGGTAGAGCGGAATTGATGATCCCGAACATGGAGGGTGATCAGCGTTCCGCTTAATTTTTTTTCGCGCAGGCGGGAGGCAACATGCTCGGCCAGCATCAGCATCTGCGTCCATATTTCCTCCATAGTGCAAAGATCCTTGGCAGGCGTTACAGAGTTGCTGACCGATTGAACGGTAGGGAGTTCTGAAAGGATTTGGTTCGCGCTATCCGCCCCAATGGCATATTGATGGAGCATCAGCCCCATTTTGCCGAATAGTCTCTTTAAAAATTCCGGATTGGTATCGGCCAGTTGACCGATGGTATAGATTCCGTTTTGATGAAGCTTTTCGCGGGTGGAGCGCCCCACAAAAAGGAGATCGGAAACGGGGAGCGGATGCACGATCTTTTTGAAATTTTCTTTTGAGATGACGGTGGTGGCGTCCGGCTTTTTTAAATCGCTTCCCAGCTTTGCAAAGATCTTATTATAAGAAACGCCGATAGAAACGGTCATGCCCAATTCTTCGCGGATGCATTTGCGGATTTCATGGGCGATTTTGGGGCCGCAACCAAACAATCGAGTACTTCCCGTAACATCCAGCCAAGCTTCATCGATGCCGAAGGGTTCAATAATATCGGTGAATCGGCGATAAATCTGATGCACCTTTGCAGAATAATTATGGTAGGCCTTCATATCGGGCGGAACCAATAACAGTTCCGGGCATTTTTCCCGCGCTTGCCAAATGGTTTCACCGGTACGAATGCCTAATTTTTTTGCCTCATTGCTTTTGGCAAGGATGATGCCGTGGCGCTTTTCGGGATCACCTGCCACCGCAAAGCATTTGCCTCGAAGGGCAGGGTTTTTGACCGCTTCTACCGAGGCAAAAAAATTATTCAGATCTGAATGTAAAATAATGCGTTCCATTAAGAATATCGCCTCCATAGAAGAACAAATGTTCTATAATTATTTTACTACTTTGGCGCGCGAAAGTCAATGGAAAAATCTTTGAAAAACGGACATACTATGATGGGTGATAAAGATTGAAAAAAAGAGGATGGATATTTTATTTTATGGTGGTGATCGCCTTTGCAGGGATGCTGGGGCGTAATTTTTGGCTGTCTACCGGAGAAAATGCCCAAAGAGCACAAACGGCAGTGGCGGGACGGCAAAAAGAATTGGTTTTGTATCGGACGAAAGGTTTAATCTATGACTGCAATTTGAATTCCCTTGCAGGAGATCAACCATGTTGGTATATGGTTGTGAATCCTCGTGATTTTTCTCGAGAAAATCTCGACGAACTTATACGTATCAGTAAGAAAGATTCATCAAAATTAAAAGAACAGTTAAAAAAAGAGACACCCTTTGTTATTCAAACAGAACAAGAACCGCCTCAAATGGATGGAGTAACCGTCTTTAAAGGGGTAGGACGCTATAGCGGAGTAGCTGCCCATCTGTTGGGTTATCTGGATCAGGCGGGGGAGGTAGGCCTTTCGGGGGTTGAACGGGAATATAATGACTTTCTCAATTTGTTTTCATCCAAGGTTTGCGTATCCTATTAAACCGATGCGGTGCAAGGGGCTCTTTCAGGGCTGGGCATACGCAAGGAAGGGGAGCAGCGATCCAAAAACGGCCTGGTGTTGACTCTCGATAAATCCATCTGCCGAGCCTTGGAGGAATCCATGGAGCAACATGTGGAAATCGGGGCGGCGATCGTTATGGATTGCAACACCGGGGACCTAAAAGCGGTCTGCTCCCGCCCGGGATATGAGGAAGACCGGATCGCCGAATATCTGGAATCTTCCGGCGGAGAGCTCGTTAATCGGGCATTCGGGGCTTATAGCGTGGGGTCGGTATTTAAAATCATATTGGCCGCTTGTGCGTTGGAAGCGGAGATGGGGGATTTTACCTATTCCTGCAACGGTGGCATTTTGATCGGCGACCGTACCTTTGCATGCCACAATCATCTGGGGCATGGAGCGTTGCAGTTAGAAGATGCCTTTGCACAATCCTGCAATGCCTATTTTATTGCCTTGGGGCAGTTGCTGGGTTATGATCGGATCGCCGAAATGGCGGAGCGGTTTGGGTATGGGGATTCTATCGAGGTTTTAGGCTCTATCAAAGGTGCGGGCGGGATTTTTCCGGTGAAGAGCAGTAATATGTCGTTGGCCAATCTCAGCATCGGGCAGGGGGAACTGACCGCATCTCCTCTCCGGGTGGCGTTGATGACGGCGGTCGTTGCCAACGGAGGAATTCTGCCCCAAACCAAACTATATAAGGGAATGTATTTAAATGAAAAAATGAAGATAAATAATGAGGAAGCAGAAGAGAACCGTATTTTATCTTCCGATGACGCCGAAGCATTAAAGGAATTTTGCATTCAGACTGTTGAATCGGGAACAGGAAAGGGGGCAAAACCTTTGGTAGGCGGAGCGGGCGGAAAAACCGCCAGCGCGCAGACGGGGATTATGGAAAACGGAGCAGAAAAGTTGAATGTATATTTTACCGGCTTTTATCCTGCAGATCATCCTCAATATGTTATTACCGTTTTTGGCGAAGGGGGGAAATCCGGCGGGGAAACCTGCGGGCCTGTGTTTCGCGAAATGTGCGATTTTATCGCGGAAAACAACTTGACAGAGCGGGAAACTGTGGTATACTAAAATAAGCAAACACGAATAATC
>JAFSBD010000036.1 GCA_017442025.1 Clostridia bacterium | reverse complement strand
CGTGGAGTTTGTTCCCTGGGAAGGTTAAGTCCGTATAGGAGAATAAGAAGGTCTGCTGCGGCAAGCGCTGAGCGTGGATGAAGATGAACAATCTCATAACGATATGTGCTGCCCGATTTTAAAAAAGTATCTGAACCGGGTGCATTACTGCATCCGGTTTTATTTTGAGAAGGAGTATCGATTCAAATGAAAAAGACAGGAACACCCATTACTATCATGACTCAAAATCTGCGTTGCGGCTATATCCGCGACGAGCGGGACGGGCGGGAAAACATGATCCGCACCCGCCAGCATCGTTTCAAGAAACTGGTGGAAAAATACGATCCCGATATGATCGCCCTGCAGGAATGCACCACCGGCTGGTTGGGTCTGCTGGAGGATGGTATTTTGGATGATTATACCATTGTTTATAAATGGATCCAGCGGGGCATCGACATGATTCCCGGTCAGACCGACCTGGGCTCCAACCCCGTTGCCTATAAAACGGCCAAGTATGAAGAACTGGATCGAGGCCATTTTTGGCTCTCTCAGACGCCTGAGGTCTGCTCTCCCTCTTATTCTCCCGATAAAGGCCCCCGAATCGTTACCTGGGTCCATCTGAAAGATAAAGAGACCGGCGCAAAATTCTATTTCCATTCCACCCACTTCACCCTCGGCGAGGAATGGGAGGTAGTGGAATCGGGGCGGCAGGTTGCCCGCCGCTTCGAGGCATTCCCCGAAGGGACCAATGCGTTTGTTATGGGGGATCTCAACAGCCCCTATCGGAAATATTGCTATAACGGCTATGCCTATCGTCCCGGCTTTAAGGACCTTCGGGATGCGGCTCAGTCGATGGCAGAGGACGGCCTTTGCGAGATGGGCGAGTTTCGCCAGGGGACATATAACGCCTTTAAATTTATCGATGGTTGCAATTGGATTGACCATATCCTTGTTAAGCCCAATCCCCGCATGGCGGTCGATTTCTATGGGGTTCTTTATGACCATATCGGCGTACCCGAAAAGAATGTTCCCGAAGGGTATGTTTCGGATCACTATGCGATTCTGACCAAGGTGCGCATCGATACCGAGGAAGACTACGGCAAGTATTATGAATACGGCCCCGAAGCAGAAGAAGCCCTGCCCGATGAAAACTATCCCACCCGCCGGGAATGGACAGAGATGCAAAAGGCAAAGGGGAAGTTATAAATGAAATTCATGCCGGAAAATGGCAAGAGAATTGCCGCGGTAGTGCTGGCAGTTTTGTTGATTGTTATGATTGCCTCTTGCAAAAAGGAGGAATCGATGGAGTTTGATTCCATTGGAAATGAAACATTTAATCAAAACGATTTGAATGAATTCCGCGAGGAGATGGGCGTGGAGTCGACGCCGGAGGTCGACGAGGAAACTCCCTCTGAAGAAAAACCTTCTGAAGAAAAAACCTCCGAAGAAAAACCCTCACAGAATCCGGATCAGTCGGTGGGAAATAAGCCCTCGACTCAATCGTCTCAAAAAGAGCCTGTTCAGCAAACACCTTCGGAAGAAGAACCAAGCCTCCCGCCGATAGAGGAAGGGGATTCCGGCTCGGAAGAATATGATCGGCTGCTGAAAGAGCTACGGGCGGATCAAAGCGGCACCAAGGTCAAGATTTTTTGCCAGAATGTGCGTTGCGATGCGGCTGCCGATCGGGGCACCGATAATGATGCCCGCATCCGCCGCTGGCGGCTTAAAAAACTGGTTGAAAAAATGGACCCCGATATTATGGGCTTGCAGGAGGTTGGCGAGACCTGGATCCCCTTCCTGGAGGAGGATTATCCCGAATATGAGCTGATCTACCATTGGCGTTGGCCCGGGAAATCCCATGAGAGCACGCCGGTCATGTATAAAAAATCCAAGTATACCGAAATTCGGAGAGGCTATTTCTGGCTTTCCGAAACCCCCAATAAGCCATCTTCTTCCTATGTTCCCGATTCGTTGGCCCGCATTTGCGTATGGGTTACCTTGAAGGATAAGGAAACAGGGGTTCGTTTCAATATCTATTCCACCCATTTCGGGCTGGGCGAAGGCGCTGCAGTAGTAGGCGCGGGCAATCAGATGGCTGAGCTTTTTGAATCGCAAAAGAACGGAACTTATTCCATTATGATGGGAGATCTCAATAGCCCCTATATGACCAAAGTTATCTATCCTTTGTGGATGGAATACGGGTCATGGATCTGCGAACTGCGGCAGAGGATTTAGAGGTTTTGGGGCTTTCCAAGGTCGGCGATATCAAGAAGGGTGCCTATAATGCCTTTAAATACCCTGAAGGGGCAACCTTTGGTGATCACATTATGGTCAAGCCCAACGCCCATATGGCGATTGATTTCTTTGGATACCTCTATGATATGCCCGCCGTTCCCGAGCAGGGGATCAAGGAAGGGTATGTTTCCGACCATTTTGCGGTTTATACCGAGTTGCGATTGGGAACCAAGCCGTCTTACGGTGAATTCTACGGATTAGATAAATAAGGAGATGATATTTTTGAAAATCAGAGCCAAAATTTTTTCCGCTTTCCTGGTGGTATTGATGATGCTTTCTATGATGAGCGGGCTGACCTTCTCCGCCGGTGCGGCAGCAGAAGAGCTGCAGGCTTTGCTGGAGCAGTATAACGGCTATGATGCCGACCTGTTTAAGGCGGAGGTGGCGGAGCAGATCCAAGCCTTCCGCGCCACCCTGCAGGGGCGGATCGACGCTTATCCTTCGGCAGATGCCGATGGGCAGGCGGCGTTGATCAGCCGAAGCAACAGCGAAAGCGAAGCGTTGCTGGCGGCGATGAACGGTGGCATGAAAGAGGATGCGGCACCGCGGTATACCGAGAAGGATACCTATGCCGCCTTCGGCCATAACGGCTTGAATTATTCCATCTCCACCGCCGAGGATTGGACCACCGCCGCAAGAGTCAATACCAGCGGCGCATGGACGGGGGTAACCTTGCATGTTACCAACGATATTGATTTTGAAAATGCACGGATCAATCCCTTCTGCAAGAGCGAAACCAACTATTTTACCGGCACCATCCACGGCCATGGCCATGTTTTCAAAAATGTTGCCATGAATACCTCGG
>JAFSBD010000035.1 GCA_017442025.1 Clostridia bacterium | reverse complement strand
ACGGTGGGATAAAGCTCCTTGGTGATCGCTTTGAGCATATTGCGATCCTTCAGGGAGAGCATGATGGAATCACGGATGTAATCGTAGCCGCGGATATGGGCGGGAACACCCACCTCATGCATCAGCTCGGCCACATACCGCTCCAGCTCATACTGCCGCTCATCCCGAGGCAACCGTTCCCGCATCCGCTTAAGATCCAAGGTAGCCGCAAACCGATCCCGCACAAACTGATAATCCAACGGCGGCAGGAAAAAGAGATCCGCCCCCGCATCCATCGCCTGCTGGGCCAAGCGGTCGTTGGGCACCTGCGAGAGGATGGCAAAGGCGGTGCGATGGCGATAGCCGATCTCGGTGAGCCCCTCCAATACCTCCACACTGCTGCGCCCCGGTAAAAAGCCGTCCATCAAAACGGCATCCGGCTTACATTCCGCAATCATCCTCACCGCCTCCGAGCCGTTATGGCAGATCCCGAGGCACATCACCCCCACCTCTGCAAAGCGGTCGCGATGATAAACGGCGGTATCCTCCTCTGCCTGCAGCAGGATCATGGTTAATTTTTCGTGTTCTTTCATTGTGTTTTTCCTCCTCAAAAGTGACGGGCTTGATGTTTTTTCGCCCCATTCATTCAAATGATACCAAAAACATTTCAAGGATGCTGTCGATAAATGTCCGCATCCCAACTTTTTTTGCACCCGCCGGAGAAGGACGGCAGGCGCATTCGGCAGCCCGATCCGCAATCAAGGCGAAGCATAACCCTGATCCGTATCGTTCCACATGTCTGCTTTTTGGGTTTTTGATTCATTCGAGCACTTTATGTGCTCATTATATCCCATCTTACCCCCGTTGTCAAGGATTTTTTGTTGAAATTCGAGCACATTTATTGTATCATAGGATTCGAGGTGATCACCATGAGTATTTTTTCCGAGCAACTGCGCCAATACCGAACCGAAGCGGGGCTATCTCAAAGCGAGCTGGCCGCCGCCATCGGAATTTCCAAAAGCAGTATCAATATGTATGAACGGGGCGAGCGGGAGCCGGGCTTCGCCACCCTTTCCGCTCTTTGCAAGCTCTTCCAAGTGGAGCCGAACGTTCTTTTAGGGGGGAGCGGCCGCCCCCAAGCCCTACCGATCCTGGGCGAGATCGCCTGTGGGCAACCCATCTTTACCAACGAGGAGCGGGAGCCCTGCATTCCCCCTGCGGGGATCCAAGCGGATTTCGCCCTGCGCGCCCATGGCGACAGCATGATCGGTGCCCGCATCACCGATGGGGATCTGATCTTTATCCGCCGCCAATCGGCGGTAGAAAACGGCGAGATCGCCGCCGTGGCCATCGGCGACACCGCCACCCTTAAACGGGTCTATTATTATCCCGAGGAGCAAAAGCTCTCCCTCAATGCCGAAAATCCGCGCTATGCGCCGCTGATTTACGTGGGCGAGGAGCTGGAACAGGTAAAAATTTTAGGAAAAGCGGTGGCATTTCAAAGCATTTTATAAGGAATGATTGACAAATTGCAACCTTTTATGGTACTATTTGTATATCATTTTATAAATAGGAGAAGAAATCATGAAAAGCAACAAATGGATTTCCAAATT
>JAFSBD010000347.1 GCA_017442025.1 Clostridia bacterium | reverse complement strand
CCAATAGGGCGGGCGTTCCGCCGCCGAAATAGAGGGTGGATAGGGGACGGTGGTCGGCGCGGTCGATGGCTTTGAGCAAGGCCTGCAGATATTGCTCCTTCTGCGCCTCGTTGCCATTGGCGGAATGAAAGGCGCAATAGGCGCATTTGCGGCGGCAGAAGGGGATATGAATATAAAGAGATAGCATATCAGGAATCCAGCTTGAGCACCGCCATAAAGGCTTCCTGAGGAACCTCCACGCTCCCCAGCTGGCGCATCCGCTTTTTGCCTTCCTTTTGCTTTTCCAGCAATTTCTTTTTGCGGGTGATATCGCCGCCGTAGCATTTGGCCAAAACGTCCTTGCGGAGGGCCTTTACCGTTTCGCGGGCGATGATCTTGCCCCCGATGCAGGCCTGGATGGGCACCTCAAAGAGCTGGCGGGGGATATGCTCCTTCAGCTTTTCGCCCATGCGGCGGGCGCGGGGGTAGGCCTTTTCCTTATGAACAATGAAGGAAAGGGCGTCCACGATCTCGCCGTTGAGCATAATATCCAACTTCACCAGATCGGATTCCCGATAGTCGGCCAGCTCATAGTCCAGCGAGGCGTAGCCGCGGGTGCGGGATTTTAAGGTATCAAAAAAGTCGTAGATAATCTCGCCCAGGGGCAGCTCATAATGGATATTCACCCGATTATCGTCGATATAGCTCATGTTTTTATAAACGCCCCGCCGATCCTGGCAGAGATCCATAATGTTGCCAACAAACTCTTTGGGGGAGATGATATCTGCCTTAACAAAGGGCTCTTCGGTCATCATAATAGAGCCGGGATCGGGATAGTTGGTGGGGTTATCGATCTGCAAAACCGTTCCATCGGTTTTGGTAACGCGATAGCTAACGGAAGGGGCGGTGGTGATAATATCGATTTGGAACTCCCGCTCGATCCGCTCCTGAATAATCTCCATATGCAAAAGCCCCAAAAAGCCGCAACGGAAACCAAAGCCGAGGGCGATGGAGGTTTCGGGCTCAAAGAGGAAGGATGCATCGTTGAGTTTTAATTTGGCTAAAGCTTCTTTCAGATCGTCGTATCGCGCGCCATCGGCGGGGTAGATGCCCGAAAAGACCATGGGGGTGCAGGGCTTATAGCCCGGCAGAGGAGCTTCGCAGGGGCGATCGGCGATGGTAACGGTATCGCCGACGCGGGTATCCTCCACGCTCTTGATGGAGGCGGTAAGATAGCCTACCTGCCCTGCCTCCAGCTTGCCCGAGGCTTCAAAACCCAAGGGGCGCAGGTACCCGCATTCCACAACGTCGAACTCCGCGCCGGTGGCCATCATGCGGATGCGGTCGCCGGTTTTGAGGGTGCCTTCCATCATGCGGATATAAACGATAACGCCTTTATAGCTATCATAATAGCTATCAAAGATCAGCGCCGAGAGGGGAGCTTGTGGGTCGCCCTTGGGGGCGGGGATGGTTTCCACCACCGCTTCCAGCACCGATTGCATATTGATGTTATTTTTTGCCGAGACCTTGGGTGCATCCAGTGCGGGGATGCCGATGACATCCTCGATCTCTTTCGCCACCCGATCGGGATCGGCGGCGGGCAGGTCGATCTTATTGATAACGGGAATCAGCTCCAGATCGTTATCCAATGCAATATATGTATTGGCGAGGGTCTGGGCCTCGATGCCCTGAGAGGCATCCACCACCAAAACCGCCCCTTCGCAGGCGGCCAGGGCGCGGGAAACCTCATAGTTGAAGTCCACATGCCCCGGAGTGTCGATGAGGTTGATCTCATAATCCTCGCCGTTTTGGGCATGATAATCCAGCCGGACAGCGCGGGCCTTGATGGTAATGCCCCGCTCCCGCTCCAGATCCATATTATCGAGCAGTTGATCCTCCATCTCCCGCTTGTCCACCGTGTTGCAAAGCTCCAGCAGGCGGTCGGCGATGGTGGATTTACCATGGTCGATATGGGCGATGATGGAAAAGTTTCGAATGTTTTTCTGATTCACTTAAAATATCTCCTGAATGAATGGTTTATAGTCGGCATCCCCTAAAATGGCATGGGTGCCGGCCGCCGCCCGATGGATGCCCCATAGGGTGGCGAGGGTAAACAATATTAAAATAATAACGATCCACAGCCTTTTCATGGGGCTATTTTGCCCCTAAAAAGGCGGGGTTATTCTTCCTCGATTTCGGGAAGATTGGAAAGAAATTCGTTGAGGTGGGAAAGATCCGGCTCGGTGGGCTGCTCTTCCTGCTTTTGGGGATGGCAGACGATGCTGCTAAGGGTTTGGGCGGCCAAGCCCGAAAGATACATTCCGAGGGTAAAGAGATAACTGTTTTCCGCCATGGAATTTTCAATAAAGATTTCGCCGAAAAGGGGAACCCAAAAGCCCGCAAAGGCAAAAACGAGCACCAAGCCTGCCGATGCCCCCAGCCGCCGCAGGGTGCAAGCGCCCCCTACCGCCGCCTTCATCACCGCAAGCACCAGCAGGATGCAGGTGCAAAGCCCCAAAAGGGCCAGGGTGAAGGCACTAACATGAATGTATTTATAAGTCTGCCAGAAATAATCGATAATCACCGCGCCCAAATGCACCACCGGCAAAACGGCGATCAGCCCGACGCGCGCGCCCTTGACTGTTTTGCGGTCGATGATCAGCCAGGCGATCCCGCCCAGCAGGCAAAGGGTGGCAACGATGAGTTGGAGGGGGGATTTGGTATCCAGATAGTTGCGGATGCCGATCACGCACCCAACTAAAGATTGCAACCCGACCGTAAAGAAAAAGAAGTTAAATTTGGTCTTGGTGCGGAAAAGGACAGAATAGCAAGCCTCTTCTTTACTGCCCGAAAAACCGTAGATCAGGCACCAGATCACCCCCACCGCCAGCAGGGCGGTGAGCACAATGCTCAAAACATCGGCCAAGGGAGTATGGAGATAAAAGCCCTTGGGGCCGATGGTGAATATATATTGCAGGATGCGGGTAACCCCCGCGGCCAGACCGATGGATAAAGCACCGATCAGGCAGGTTTTGGTCTTCATATTTGCATGAATCTCCTTTATACGGTTATACAGAATATATTATATATATTTTAAGATAAAAAGTAAATAGGTTTTTTTCAAGGCTCTACCTTGCAATCGGGGAAAATATATGGTAAAATATCATGTTAGAAAAATAATGTGAGGAAAAAGCATGATCATTATCGAAGATTATAAGCAAAAATTCAATGAATTCAAAAAGGATCTGGATACCCTGGAAAAGGCGTTGAAGATCGCCGATCTGCGGGTCAAGATCGAGGAGGATGAAGCCACGACCGCCGAGGCGGGTTTCTGGGATGATATTGCCAATTCCCAAAAGGTTCTCCAGGTCATTAAGAATAATAAAAAGACGGTGGAGAATTTCGAAAAGATGGTCTCCTCCTATGAGGATCTGGGCGCGCTCTTAGAGATGGCGGAGATGGAGCCCGAGGAGATGGAGGAGGATGTGGTCCGCGAGTTTGCCGACTATGAGAAGCGGCTGGAGGCCGCCAATCTCCAGACCCTTCTGAGCGGGGAGTTCGACCAGAATAACGCCATTCTCACCTTCCATGCCGGCGCAGGCGGTACCGAAGCCCAGGATTGGGTGGAGATGCTCTATCGCATGTATCTGCGGTTTGCCCAGCGGCATGATTATAAGGTAACGGTTCTCGATTATCTCGATGGCGATGAAGCGGGCATCAAAAGCGCCTCCATCATGGTGGAAGGCCAATATGCCTATGGCTATCTCAAGAGCGAGATGGGCGTGCACCGCCTGGTGCGCGTTTCTCCCTTCGATGCCTCCGGTCGGCGCCAGACCTCCTTTGCGTCTGTTGAAGTGATGCCCGAGATCGATGATAGCGTGGAGGTGGAGATCCGCCCCGAGGATATCAAGATGGAAGTCTTCCGTTCCAGCGGGGCAGGCGGTCAGAAGGTCAATAAGACCAGCTCCGCCGTTCGCCTCATCCATCTGCCCACCGGCATCGTTGTCTCCTGCCAGAATGAGCGGAGCCAGTTCCAAAACCGCGATATGTGCATGAAAATGCTCAAATCCAAGCTGATCGAGATCAAAGAGCGGGAAAACCTTGAGCGGATCGAGGATATCAAGGGCGACCAGATGAGCAACGGCTGGGGCAGCCAGATCCGTTCCTATGTCTTCATGCCCTATACCCTCGCCAAGGATCATCGCACCAACTTTGAGATGGGCAATATTAATGCGGTGATGGATGGCGACATCGACGGCTTCATTAATGCCTACCTCATTCATTTGTCTCATCAATAAACTGTTGAAATGGGCGCCTTTTCCGATTTTTCGGTCTCGCTGTATCGACATACAGCTTCGCCCGAAGAAATCGAAAAATCCATCCCATTTGAACAGTTTTGAAAGAGTGAATAGAAAGAGCCCGAAAATCGGGCTCT
>JAFSBD010000346.1 GCA_017442025.1 Clostridia bacterium | reverse complement strand
GCAGATAGGGATCCACCTTATTCTGCAGATCGCCGGGCAAAAAGCCCAGCTTCTCCCCCGCCTCCACCGCCGGGCGGGTCAAAACGATCTTGGAGACCTGCTTGGATTTCAATGCCGAGACCGCCAGCGCAACGGCCAGGTAGGTCTTGCCGGTACCCGCAGGACCCACGCCGAAGGTAACTACATTACGGGCAATGCATTCCACATATTTTTTCTGGGCAATGGTCTTGGGCTTGATGGGCTTTCCGCGAGTGGTGATGCAGATACATTCATCCAGCGCCTGCACTACATTACAGCCCGAATCCTCCCGCGCCAGATTAATGAGATACCGCACCTTCTGGACATCGATAATCTCCCCTCGCGCGGCCAGCGCAAAGAGATTTTCCAGCACCTCGGCCGCCATCTCCACATTGGCTTCTTCCCCGCTCAGAACCAAATGCTCATCTCGATTAATGAGGCGAATATCCAGCTCCGATTCCAAAATGCCCGCATTTTCATCAAATGCGCCGAAAACTGCAGGGATCAATGCTATTTCAGGGTTTTTAAAATTCTTTTGCATTCCTACTCCTCGATCGGCATCTCAACGCCGATTTCTTCCTCGCAATAGAATGTAGCGCGCAATGTAAGGGCCTCTTTGGAAAGGCTTTCTTCCACCTCGCGTTTTTGAACCACCGCCTCTGCCAACCGATCCGCCCGATAAAAGCCGAGCTGATTTTCGGCAATCGCCCGCGCTTGCTCGGGGGAACGTTGGATGGCAGAAAGGGTTACCTCTTCGGCGCAAAAGGTATGCAACTGCACCGGAAAGGCAAAGGATGCGATCCTTAAAGGATAGACTTTTTCCATGGTATCATATTCATTATACGCTATTTTTTTATTAAAATAAAGAGGGAACTTGAACTTCCCAAAGGAAATCGCATATTTTTTTTGCTTTTTTCCTGTTTTTTGGCGGACCGTTTCGGATAAGGGCACCGTTACCGTTGTTTCCCGCCGAGTCTGGGCGATCACCGTAGCGATACAATGGGATAAACGGCGGACCCCGTATTTATCCGTCCAGTCCCCGCTCACCAAGAGATCCCCCGCCTTCACCGGGTCGCCCGCCTGCACGCATCGGGTTCCGCCGTAGTCCCGCACCGCCAGGATAATGCCGTCCCGCGCCGCGTAGATGTTGGTGGGGATGGAAGGGTCTTCGACCTCCACAGGGATTCCCTTTTCCTTGACCTCAACATAGGCGGTGGTGCCGCGAATATTGATGGACATCCAGCTCAGCTTATCATTGCCCGTCAGATACTGATTTTCAATGGGATTCACCTCGATGGTGCGGCGGCAACCGATCTTCAGCCCCAACCCTTCCAGATCGGCCAACACCTGGGTAGAGGAGGTTTCCTCGCATCCCTTCACCTCCACCTGCCAGATAAAGCCGGAGCACCAAAAGATCAGGCCGAAAAAAAGCATCGCTCCCACAACCAGCCCCAAGCGGCGGCGGAAGGGGCGGATCACCATAAACAATCCCCGTTTTTTGATAATACGGATGCGTGTTCCCGTTTTAAAAGCAGGGGTGCGTAAGCGTTTGAAGGCCCATGCCGGCATGGTAAAGCGCAGTTTGCCGTCTTCCGTTCGTTTCGGTGCATAGAGGGGGATTTTGCTCCGATGAAGGCGGTTAATGAAGCCTTCGAGTTGATTACCCTTTGCCTCCACCTCGACCCTGCCCCCGAAAAAAGCCTTAAAGGCACTCATCTATTCCACCTCCCAGGAAATATTCTGCAGTTTTCCCATCACCCGCAACGCACCGTCGGAAAAATGCGCCAGGTCAAAATCCGCGCCCTGAATAACCAAAAGATAGCGGTTCATATGTACCTTAACCACATCCTGCTCATAGGTGTGTATTCCCTTCGCGCCCTCAATCTGCACCGTATTCCCGCCCCAAATTTCAATACATTCATCCAAACCCGCCGCGAACTCCGGCAGGTCCATACATTTAACAAACCGTTTCCACGGCCCACAGGCCTTGGAACGCCGTTTGGATTTTTTTCTCATGGTAATCCCCTTTCTCCATCGACCTTTGTATTATTTTTATGCGCAAGGCATACTCTTTAATATGAAAAAAATTTGGATGACATTATTTACATTGCTCCTGCTTTCTGCTCTCCCCCTCCTACTCCTTTACGGTGCCCGGGCGGGGGAAGGGGTACGCCAGGGGTTGCAGCTTGCCTATCGAGCTGTTTTACCTGCTCTCTTTCCCGCGGCGGTGGTCTGCGGCATTCTCAGCGAAATGATGGAATATATTCCTCTGCCGCCTACTTTTACCCTTTGGTTCACCTCCCATCTATGTGGATTCCCTTTGGGGATCAAAACAACCGTGCGCGCCTACCAACGGGGGATCATTTCAAGGGAGCAATGCATAAAACTCACCGTTTGCTGTGCCAATGCCTCCCCCTCCTTTTTAATTACCTATGCGGGCGAGGCTGTTTTCGGCAATCTTCGGGCGGGCGCATTGCTTTTTGCGGGCCAACTTTTCATCTCCCTCGCCCTTGCAATCGCCTGCGGGGCTTTGAAAGGGTCTTCTGCCCCGCCCCTTCCCCGTCCTTCGCTCATCAAGGTGCTGACCGAAGGGATCTCTTCCGCCGCCATCGGGTGCTTGGGGCTGACCGGGTACATCGCCCTTTTCGGTGCCTTGGCCGCACTTTGCGCGCCTATTCCCGGATTTCGTTTATGGTATGGTTTTTTAGAGATCAGCGGCGGACTATCGGTTTTAGAGCCTTCCATACCCCATTTTTTTATAGGTGCGGCCATGGTCGGCTTTTCAGGCCTTTCCATCCTGTTGCAAAATGCCACTTATCTCATTCATGCCGATCTGCCACTCCTTCCCATGCTGGCAGGAAAAGTTCTATATGCCATTCTTTTGCCGCCAACGGTCTATGGATTGATACAATCCTTCCCCCTTACCCTTGCAATTTTTGGCTTTTTATCTCTTTTTTTGATTTCTTTTGACAAACGCAGAAAAAGGCAGTATAATGTTAGAGATAGATTAGCCCGATCGGGGGCAGAACGGAGCGTATTATGATTTTTTCCAAAGAAATCGATAAAATTTGCGCCTATTGCGAGCATGGCAAGCCCATCCTCGGCACCGAGGACGTGATCTGCCCCAAGAAGGGGTTGGTCAAAGCGGGCGGAAGCTGCTCCAAATTTCTCTATACTCCCCTGCGCCGCACTCCACCCAAACCTTTTAATCCTGATTTTAAAAACCTGGATTTGCCAAATTTAGAAGATTAATGCACTGCGAAAGCAGTGCATATTTTTTTATGGAATACTCATAATAGAATTGTCCCGGGAAAACAGTAGGGCGAAGAGAGGATTCTTCGCATGGCTCGGCTTTGCGTTTTATGTTCTTAAGAAAGATGCAAAGCCGAAGGATTGGGCACGGCCTGCATCAGAAAAACGGTGGGTAGGCCGATGCGTTTTTAAAAAATGGGAGATACGCTCCCGCAAACACCGTTTTGCCAAGCGGAAGAGCGCCTTAACCTCGCATTACGGACGCTTTCGTGCAGCAGGATCCGAAACCGTAAATGCACCGCATGCGCCACTTCCCCCGAGCGGGTAGCTGCAATTTGCCCGGCGGAATAGAAAAAGAGCTGAACCTTTCGGTTCAGCTCTTTTTAAATGAGTGTATACTCAAAATTTTCAAAATGAAGCTTCAAATGGATATCCACGCCCTCCGGGAGAAGTGCCATGGCGATAAAGATTTCGCCTCCGTCCCGGATATTCTGCAGGGTAGCATATTCCCCTTCAATTTTGATAACAACATAATCTTTCGGTTCCATATTAATCCTCCAGATCCTTCGGCTGCAGATGCACAATCTCATTCGGCAGATTTTGCAAATAGGGCTTGATGCAGCTCGGATAGACCTTCAATTTCTTTAATTGATCCGCCCCGATCCAGCAAAATTCCTTTTCCGACTGAACCTGTCCAAGAGAATCATAGGCGAAAAAGTCCTCTTTCGGCAACGCATCGGGGTTTTTGAGCTCTGCTATGTAATAAAGATTGATCTGGTGGCAGGGTTTTTTCCATTGAAAAAACACCTCCGCCACCATCGCCAGCCGCCCGATCTGAATCGCGGCGCCTGTTTCTTCCCGCAGGGCGCGGGCCAAGGTCTGGGTAGTATATTCCCCGAAGCAGACCTGCCCGCCGGGCAAGGTGAACCCCTCTTTGTCCATATTCTTTTGCATCAGGATTTTTCCGTCCCGCCAAAGCAATGCCCCAGCCCGATAGGAAAAGATATAATCCTTTTGCTCAAAACAGATCTGTTCCGCCATAGTTCACCTCATCGATCTTTTTAACATTTACATTCTAATAATACCATAGCTTTTAAAATCACACAAGCGAAATGTTGTCAAAAATATCGTTTTAATCTTTTTTGACAATCATAAGCATACCTTCCGCACCGATTCGATCTTCAGGAGCCTGCAACAGCCCCTTTTCAATACACATTTCAATTAAGTCGTTTAAAATTCTTATTCCCGCAAATAATTGTGTATAAATATGATACTTATTTATGAGGTGTTCGGGGATATGTTTCTTCATAAAGATAGCAAGTTCTTCGGCAATCTTTTCTTTGATATCCTGCATATTTTGCTGTAAACAACGAGAGAATGCAAAAAAATCTTTTTGATCCTTTTGATCAATAACAACAATTCGTGGTTCCAGAATACTTCCGTTTTTACGCAGATAACCGCATTCAATGCATTTGGCCGCTACTTCTTTTTCCGCTTCACTCAACGTATCAACAGATAATCCTCCAATTGATTTCAATAACATCAATAGTTTTTTATCTTGCGAAATATTATGTCCGCAGGTGAAATGCCGATCCAATCTCTTTCCGTATACATTTGATATAAATACATGCTCAAACCCACCCACATGGGTTGCGTGATTACCATCACAGCCATAAACGCCAAATTGAGGAACATCCTCCTCCGTTTCAGCCTCATAAGCAATTACAGCAACACTATAAGACCGATTGGTTGGTTTAACATTTGAAAAATACTTGTTATGGATCATCGGAATGATGTCATTGTTCATTTCAAAGATGGTATTCGTGAACAATAACCATAATATAAATCTTATATCATTTTGCTTGCTCAAATATGGAAAATTCAAAAGTTCTTCATTAATATCTCTCAAGTTATTTTCAAAACAAGCGAATATTTCCGGCAAATATTTTTCATAAATTTTATTTGCCTGATCATATTCATCGTAATCAACAATCAAGACGTTTGTAATGTATTTTCCATTTTCAAGTTTGCGGAGCATTCCGTATTTTCCGTTTTCGCCATGACACTGGATAAATAATTCCTCCTCAACATATATCGTCGGAACGCAAAGCTCATCGGAAAGTTCTTTAATAGATTTCGGCTTATCCTTGCAAAGATAAATGAGATTTCTCGAAAGGGTCCTATTCACATGAATACGCGGATCATTCTTATATATATTTCCTGTACCTACCATACTAAATAGGATGGGTTTTAAAGACAAGTTTCTTTCATTCATTGACTCCACCTCTTTTCTGACAATATGCCTTGCAGAAAACAGCCGTTGCTTTACAGCCGTCTCACTGATACCAAGCTTTACAGCAATTTCTTTGACCTGCAGTTCATCTATATAGTACATTACCATTACATCTCGATAGATCTCAGACAAAAATGCAATTTCAGCGAATATCCCTTTTAACCGAGCGGCATCTTCTGCATCTTCTAAAAATAAATCGATCTCATTTTCCTTAGAAGCCAAAGAAGGCTCAACCTTTTCCATGCTGATATTATTGGATGTCCTACTGCGTT
>JAFSBD010000345.1 GCA_017442025.1 Clostridia bacterium | reverse complement strand
GCCAAAAGTTTTCTTCATTTTCTGAAGTCCCTATTTATTTGGCTGGCCACCTGGCTTCCCCTTCTTTTTCCTTGCTGAGCCTTATTGATAGATTGCAATACTATAGTTTTCCTAAAATTGAACCACTGTTTATTGCGCTGACTATCCCTTCTCTTATTCCCTCATTTTTCATTTTGGTCTTGCCTATGATCAAAGCGCATTTCAAGTGGAAGCCCATCGCAAAGCGAATTCTTACCGTTCTATGTATTTTAAGCATTCCGGTCAGTTCCTTTATGTCCTTTGGCATCATTTCACATTCTGAAACCACAGATTTTAACAATTATCGTGATTTAGACCCTGTATGCCTTGCTAACAGGAGCACTCTCTATCAAGCGTTGTTTCCAAAATGGCCGAAATACTTCGATAACGAGGTGCAACCAGACGGTAGTTTGAAAACCGTTTATCTTGATGCGCACTATTATTATCAATATTCTTTGGGATGGGATTACACCTATGATATCTACGCCGAATGGCCGCTGAAAAAAGAAGAATTTGATACAGAAGTTGCTCGAGTAAAGGCGCTTTATGAAGAATATGCGCCACCGAAAGAAGATAACTATTGTCATTATCTTACCATGCAAAAAGGAAAGTACACTTGCCTGATAATATATAACGGAAACACACCCTTCGAAAAGGCAACAAACAGTTACACCTATTGCATCTTTGCATACGATGAGATAAACCTCAAAGTGCGTTATATTTATTGCGATAGTCTTGATGATGGTGCGGATCAGCCATACTATTTATCGTTGGATTGGTAAAAACACATAAACAAACGGAGCATCCGCCGGATGCTCCGTTTCTTTTATTCCTCTTCAACCGGCTCAGCGAGCTTAACAATCGCTTCCAGTACCCGTTTTTCATCTGATTTTGTGATGGTAACGGTAAATTCATTATAACGGAATTTCTTTCCCTCATTGGGAATCGAGCCCAATTGCTCCACAATCCAGCCACTCATGGTGGCGGCATCGCTTTGCAGATCCAATTTTAACTCACGCTCGATCGTTGTTAGCTCGGTATCGCAGGCAATTTTATATGTACCCTTTTCTAAAAAGATAATATCCTCGGGTGTTTCTTCCAATTCACCAACCAACAGTTCAATCAAATCATGGATAGTAATAATACCGTCGGTTCCGCCGAATTCATCGATCACCACCGCAAAATGGGTTTTGGTGGATTTCATCCGATGAAAAAGATTATCCGTCTTGGTAAAAGAGGAGACCGCCATCGGTTGCCCCACCGCCATCTTCATCACCGTCTCGCGAGATCGCTCGGGCAGACGGAAGAATTTTCGAGTATCCAAAACGCCAATTACTCGATCAATCGTCCCCTCACAGACCGGATAAAAAGTATGGGGTTGCTCAACGATCGTTTTCTCCCATTCCTCGAGCCCATCCTCCGCCCATAAAACCACTAATTTAGTTCGATGGGTCATGGCCTCGGCGACCGTCAAATCGTTAAATTCAAAAACATTTTGAATGATACTGTTTTCTTCTTCATCAATGATCCCCTTTTCGGCCGCATCATCCGCCATCATAGTGATCTCTTCTTCGGACACCTCCGAATCCTCCTCGTTGGGATCGATCCGCATCAGGCGCAAAACACCGTTGGTAGAGGCAGTCAACAACGAAACCAAGGGGGCAAAAAGCGTAGAGATCATGCTGATCGCACCGGCCAGGCCCAACGCCAATTTTTCAGATTTCCGCATTGCAACTCGCTTAGGCACCAACTCGCCAAACACCAACGTTATAAATGAAAGCAACACCGTGATCACAACAACAGCAATTACGTCTAATGTTGCTGCCGGTATAGGAACACCCCAACCCAACAACAGCGTTACAATAGGCTCGGAAAAATTATCGGCCGCAAAAGCACTCCCTAAAAAGCCCGAAAGGGTAATTGCCACCTGAATGGTGGCAAGAAAACGAGCAGGATTCCTTGTTAACTTTTCCAACTTGACCGCCTGCTTATTGCCGCTCTGCGCTAATTTTTCGATTTTGTTTTCGCTCATTGATAAGACAGCAATCTCCGCACAAGCAAAAACCGCATTCAGAGCAATCAACACCAACTGAAGAACGATCGAACCAATTATTTGATTATCCAAAATTTTTCTCCTTAAAAAACATCCAAATCCATTATTGCAATTTATTAGCAAAAATCATAGCAAATCAATGCCGAAATGTCAAGTAAGCCACCAACGCCAAATGAAGGGCCAGCATGGCGGGAATGCCGAACCGAAAGGCATTATGCTTCGTTTTATGATGAAAGACCTCCATCCCTGCAAATGCGCCCGCCGAGCCAAGTAAAAATGCGCTCCAGAGCAAAATCCTTTCGGGAATCCTCCATCGATTTTTAACCGCCCTTTTCTTATCAATGCCATACATTATAAAAACGATCCCATTCCAAAGAAAAAGGGCTATAATTAAATACTTTATCATAGAACCTCCAAAAAAAGCAAAACGAAAAGGAACTTTTAATTTTAAAGCGCTTAATGAAATATCATGCTTTGCTCGATATGAAATAATCCTATCGGATTATGAAATATTTTTCTTTCAAAAAAATATGAAATAAAATTTGCCTTTCATATGCCGCAAGGCATATTTCATACACGAAGTGTATTTCATAGCGAAGCTATTTCGCTTGCCGCAGGCAAATTTCATTGAAAAAAGCACCGACATAGTCGATGCTTTTTTCTGGTGGGCCATCGGGGACTCGAACCCAGGACCAACCGGTTATGAGCCGGT
>JAFSBD010000344.1 GCA_017442025.1 Clostridia bacterium | reverse complement strand
GGTATTCTGCGGGATCAGAACGATCCATCCTCTTTGATCCCCGAGCTGGATATCAAGGACGCCAAGCAACTCTTTGAAACCGGCATTATTTCCGGCGGCATGATCCCCAAGGTGGAATGCTGCATCGATGCCATCAACCGCGGGGTGCGTAAGGTGATTATCATGGACGGGCGGGTGCCCCATTCCATTCTGATCGAAACCCTCACCGATGAAGGTGCGGGTACAATGGTAGTGAGAGAAAAGAAAGCATGAATATAAAAGAAAAGGATTCCCAATATGTGGCCCATACCTATGCGCGGTTTCCCTTGGAGATCGTGAAGGGGGAAGGGTCTCTCCTTTGGGATGATGAAGGAAAAGAATATATCGATATGGGGAGCGGCATTGCGGTAAGCGCTCTGGGCAGCTGCGATGCGGGCTGGATCGCGGCGGTGGAGCAGCAGCTTCATCGGGTTCAGCATACCTCCAATCTTTTTTATACCGCGCCCCAGGCCGAGCTTGCCGAGCAGCTTTGCAAGCGGACCGGCATGAAAAAGGTCTTTTTCGGCAATAGCGGCGCCGAGGCCAATGAATGCGCCATCAAGGTCGCCCGCAAATATGCGGCGGAGAAAAAGGGCGCAGATTATTATACGATCATTACTTTGGAGAATAGTTTCCATGGCCGCACCTTGGCTACCCTTGCGGCCACCGGCCAAGAGGTCTTCCATCGGGATTTCCTGCCTTTGATGCCGGGCTTTTCCTATGCGCCCGCCAACGATCTGGAGGCAGTAAAAACCCTTTGCAAGGAGCAAAAGATCGCCGCGATCATGATCGAAACGGTGCAGGGCGAAGGAGGCGTTCTTCCGCTGACCGCAGAGTTTTGCCAAGGCCTGCAGAGAATCGCCAAGGAGCAGGATATCCTGCTGATCGTGGATGAGGTGCAGACCGGCAACGGGCGAACAGGGATGCTCTATGGCTATATGAATTTCGGCCTTAACCCCGATCTGGTTACCACCGCCAAAGGCTTGGGCGGCGGACTGCCCATTGGCGCATGTCTTCTGGGCGAGCGGGTGGAAGAGGTTCTGACCCCCGGCTCCCATGGCTCCACCTTCGGCGGCAATCCCATTGCCGCGGCAGGGGCGGTGCATATCTTATCCCGCATCGATGATCAAATGCTTAGCGAAGTAAAAGAAAAATCCGCTTATCTGATGGAGCGATTTAAAGATGCAGAGGGCATCCGAAGCGTCAGCGGAATGGGTCTGATGCTGGGGCTGGAAACCGAGCGTCCCGCCGGTGAGATCGTGGACCGTTGCCGCGAATTGGGCGTTTTGGTGCTCAAAGCCAAAGAGAAGGTGCGTTTGCTCCCGCCCCTTAATATTCCGATGGATCTGCTGGAAAAAGCGGCAGATGCGATCCTGCAGGCCGCAAAAGGAGAATAAACGATGAATTTAAAAGGACGTCATTTTTTAAAGCTTTTGGACTATACCCCCGCAGAGATGGAATACCTGCTGAACCTTTCGGCGGAGCTGAAGGCCAAGAAAAAGCAGGGGATCCCCCATAAGCTTTGCGAAGGGAAGAATATTGCGCTGATCTTTGAAAAGACCAGCACCCGCACCCGCTGCAGCTTTGAGGTTGCGGCCTATGATCTGGGGATGGGGGTTACCTATCTGGATCCTTCCGGCTCCCAGATCGGCAAAAAAGAGAGCATTGCCGATACCGCAAGGGTATTGGGCCGTATCTACGATGGTATTGAATATCGCGGTTTCGGGCAGGAGATCGTGGAAGAGCTGGCCGCCCATGCAGGCGTGCCTGTTTGGAATGGTCTGACCAATGAATTTCATCCCACTCAGATTTTGGCGGATTTCCTCACCATCCAAGAGCATTTCGGTAAGCTGAAGGGCATCAAGCTGGTCTATCTGGGCGACGCCCGCTATAATATGGGCAATTCCCTGATGGTCGGTGCGGCCAAGATGGGCTTGCATTTTGTTGCCGCCGCGCCGAAGGCCTATTGGCCCGATGCGAAATTGATCGAAGAATGTCAAAAGGTGGCCGCTGAGACCGGCGCGATCCTGGAATTTGAAGAAGATCCTAAAGTAGCGGTGCAGGGCGCGGATGTGCTTTATACCGATGTTTGGGTCTCGATGGGCGAGCCTGCCGAGGTTTGGGAAGAGCGGATCAAGGCTCTTTCTCCCTATCAGGTCAATAGTGAACTGATGGCCATCGCAGGGGAAAAGGCAGTCTTTATGCATTGCCTGCCCGCCTTCCATGATCTCAAAACCACCGTTGGCAAAGAGATCAGCGAAAAATTCGGCATCTCCGAGATGGAGGTTACCGATGAAGTCTTTGAAAGCGAGCAATCCATTGTTTTTGATGAGGCGGAAAATCGGATGCACACCATCAAGGCTGTTATGCTTTCCACTTTATAAAAGAATAAAACGCACGTTGCAAAAATCCTGCTTCGTGCGTTTATTTTTTAAATATCCAAATATAGGTTGTTGCAAAAATGGATTGACAGTTTAGGGCGGGGATGCTACTATTTTTAAAAAGGAGAAGGATGCAATGGCTATTTATCAATCGGTCGATCAGTTGATCGGCAATACTCCGCTTTTGGAACTGAATAATATCAAAAAAGAATATAATCTCAAAGCGACCGTTCTGGCCAAGCTGGAATGCTTCAATCCGGCAGGTTCGGTGAAGGATCGGGTGGCCTTGGCGATGATCACCGAGGCCGAGCAGAGCGGCAGTCTCCAAGAAGGGTCTGTGATCATAGAGCCTACCAGCGGCAATACCGGCATCGGCCTTGCGGCGGTGGCGGCGGCCAAGGGGTATCGGGCGGTGATCGTTATGCCCGATAGTATGTCGGTGGAGCGGCAAAAGCTGATGACTGCCTTTGGAGCGGAATTGGTGCTGACCCCCGGTGCGCTGGGGATGAAGGGCGCTATTGCAAAAGCCGAGGAACTTGCGCGCGAAATTCCCGGCGGGATGATCGCAGGGCAGTTTGAAAACCCGGCCAATCCTGCCGCCCATTATGCCACCACTGGCCCCGAGATCCTGCGGGATACGGGCGGGAAGGTGGATCTTTTTGTTGCGGGCATCGGCACCGGCGGAACCATTTCGGGAACGGGGAAATATCTTAAGGAGAAGATTCCCCATATCCAAATCATCGGCGTGGAGCCCTCCGATTCGGCGGTGCTCTCCGGCGGGCAGGCGGGGGCGCATAAGCTCCAAGGGATCGGCGCAGGATTTATCCCCAAGGTGCTGGATCAAAGCGTTTATGATGCCATCTTGCCCATCACCGCCGCGCAGGCCTATGAGGCCGCCCGCATGATGGGGCGGAAGGAAGGGCTTTTGGTGGGCATTTCCTCCGGCGCGGCGTTGGCGGCGGCCATCGATCTGGCAAAGAGGGAAGAGAATGCGGGGAAAACCATTGTTGCCCTCCTGCCCGATACCGGCGATCGGTATCTTTCAACCGACTTATTTTAAAGAAAAACTCCCGATAAGGGAGTTTTTTTCTTTACTTTGGGTGGCATTATGATATAATAGATAGGTGAGGTGATTTTATGATCAAGGTTCTTCATATTATGACCGATGCGACCTTCGGCGGGGCAGGGCGTGTTTTGCTCCAGTTGCTTCGCTCCTTTGATCGCAAGCGGTTTGAGATTGTTGTTGCCGCCCCTTCCGGCAGCGCCTTGGTGCCGCTGGTGGAGGAACTGGGCTATCGGGTGATCCAGACTGAAAAGGGCCACGACCGCTCGATGGAGCGGGGCGCGGTGAAGGAATATAAAAAGATCATCCGCGCGGAGAAACCCGATATCGTTCATACTCATGCCTCTTTTGCGGGGAAATTGGCGGCTTTTCTTTGCGGTGTTAAGAGCCGCATCTATACCCGCCATTGCGTTTTCGATATGCCCAAGCGGTTAACAAGCTTTCCCGGCAAGCAGATCAATGGCCTGATCAATAATACCCTTTCCACCGCTGTTATTGCGGTGGCCCATGCGGCGAAGGATAACCTTACCGATACCGGCATCAGCGAGAAAAAGATCCAAGTGATCATCAACGGCGTTGCGCCGATGAAAGAACTTTCGGCGGAAGAACGCTTAGAAGCGCGCCGCGCGCTGGGGATCGGGGAAGAAGAGTTTGTGGGGCTGATCTCCGCCCGCTTGGAGGTTTATAAAGGCCATTCCTATCTCATTGATACCGCCTGCATGGTGCGGGATGCTCTCAAGGGCAAAAAGAAGGTGCGTTTTATTATTATGGGCGATGGGGAATACCGCGCTGAGCTGGAAAAGAAGGTCAAGGCAGTCGGGGCTGAGGATGTTGTTCTGTTCACCGGGTTTGTGGAGAATGTGGCAACCTATTGCAATCTTTGCGATGTCGCCCTCAATTGTTCTTATGGAACGGAAGCCTCCTCCATGGCTTTGGCCGAATGCATGAGTTTAGGCAAACCCGCTGTTGTTACCGATTTCGGCGGAAATCCCTATATGATTACCGATGGGGTCAACGGTCTGGTTGTTCCTAAAAAGGATTCCAAGGCGATGGCTGATGCCCTCTTGCGATTGATCGAGCAGGATGGGCTGATGGAAACCCTATCCAAAGGGGCATGCGCGGAATATGCAGAAAAATTTACCGCCCGCGCCATGACTGCGCAGGTGGAAGCATTATATGAACAGCAAATGAAAAAGGCATAAGGAAGAAGGAGTTTTTTGATGAAGATCAGAGTTGCAATTGCAGGCTATGGAAACTTGGGCCGCGGCGCGGAATGCGCGGTTTGCGCGGCGGAGGATATGGAGCTGGTAGGGGTGTTTACCCGCCGTGATCCCGCAGGGATCCAAACCGCCAGCGGAGCACCTGTTTATAAAATGGATGAGGCCGCCAAGATGAAGGATCAGATCGACGTTGTGATCCTTTGCGGCGGAAGTGCCAAGGATCTGCCGGAGCAGACCCCTGAAATGGCGCAGTATTTCAATGTGATCGATAGTTTTGATACCCACGCCAAGATCCCCGAGCATTTTGCGCGGGTGGATGCGGCTTGCCAAAAGAGCGGTAAGATCGGCATCATCTCGGTGGGCTGGGATCCGGGGATGTTTTCCCTCAATCGGCTGTATGGCCAGGCGGTTCTCCCCGAGGGAAAGGATTATACCTTCTGGGGCAAGGG
>JAFSBD010000343.1 GCA_017442025.1 Clostridia bacterium | reverse complement strand
CCGGTGGTTTCATCCACCAAGGGGTTGACCAGGTAGCGGCCGACCAGGCGGTCGCGCAGCTTTTCGATAATGGTATCGCCCTCGGCGATCTTGGAAACAACGATACCTTCGGTGGTACCGCAATCCTGCTCACGGATGATAACATCCTGCGCAACGTCCACCAGACGGCGGGTAAGATAACCCGAGTCGGCAGTACGCAGAGCGGTATCCGCCATACCCTTACGGGCACCTCTGGAAGAAATGAAGTATTCCAAAACGTTCAGACCTTCACGGAAGTTGGCACGGATGGGGATTTCGATCGCTTTACCGGAGGTATTGGCCATCAAACCACGCATACCTGCCAGCTGACGGATCTGGTTCATGCTACCACGCGCACCGGAGTTTGCCATCATATAGATGGGGTTGAACTCATCCAGATAATTCTTCAGCTCATCGGTAACCAACTTGGTGGTTTCATCCCAAGTGTTGATAACCAACTGATAACGCTCCTCATCGGAGATGAGACCGCGGCGATAGCTATTGAGGATCTTGGTGATCTTCTGCTCTGCCTCTTCGATCAATTCATACTTCTTGGGAGGAACGGTCATATCGCTGGCCGCAACGGTGATCGAACCGCGGGTAGAATACTTAAAGCCCTGGGCCTTGACCATATCCAGCATCTCTGCGGTAACGGTGCTGCCCTTTTCTTTAATGCAGCGATAGATGATCTTATCCAGCGTCTTCTTGGTAACGGTCTCCTTGACCTCGAGATCAAAGATCTTTGCAGGATCGGTACGATCCACAAAGCCCAGATCCTGGGGAATCGCATGGTTGAAGATCAACTGACCGACGGTACAATCGATGATGCGGCTTTCCATCTTGCCGTTCCACTCGCGGGTAACACGCACGCGGATGGGGGCGTGGAGACCGACAACGCCGTTATCATAAGCAACGATGGCTTCGTTTTCGTCCTTGAAGGCTTTGCCTTCACCGGGCTCATCGTGCTTGACGATGGTCAGGTAATAAGAACCAAGAACCATATCCTGGGTAGGAACGGTAACGGGATGACCGTCCTGGGGTTTCAGAAGGTTATTGGCAGAGAGCATCAGCAAACGCGCTTCCGCCTGAGCCTCTGCGGAAAGGGGTACGTGCACCGCCATCTGGTCGCCGTCGAAGTCGGCGTTAAATGCGGTACATACCAGAGGATGGAGCTTGAGGGCGCGGCCTTCTACCAGCACCGGCTCAAAGGCCTGAATACCCAGGCGGTGAAGGGTCGGTGCACGGTTGAGCAAGACAGGATGATCCTTGATAACGCTCTCCAGCGCATCCCAGACTTCCTTGCGCATCCGCTCAACCATCTTCTTGGCGGATTTTACATTGGTTGCCAGACCGTCGGCTACCAACTTTTTCATAACAAAGGGCTTGAACAGTTCGATCGCCATTTCCTTAGGCAGACCGCACTGATAGATCTTCAGTTCGGGGCCGACAACGATAACCGAACGGCCGGAATAGTCGACACGCTTACCCAAGAGGTTCTGACGGAAACGGCCCTG
>JAFSBD010000034.1 GCA_017442025.1 Clostridia bacterium | reverse complement strand
GCTCTATCTGCACCACCCGCGTTGTTTCGGGTATCGGTGTTCCTCAGCTGACCGCTGTTATGGACGTGGCGGAGGTCTGCACCCGCCGCAATATCCCCCTGATCGCCGATGGCGGTATCAAGTTCTCCGGCGATATCGTTAAGGCCATTGCCGCCGGTGCCGATGTTGTTATGCTCGGTTCTCTGCTGGCCGGCTGCGAAGAAAGCCCCGGCGAAGAAGAATTGTTCCAGGGCCGCCGCTTTAAGTCCTATCGCGGCATGGGCTCTATGGCCGCGATGGCCAAGGGTTCGGCTGACCGTTATTTCCAGACCGGCACCAAAAAGCTGGTTCCCGAAGGTGTTGAGGGCCGTGTTCCCTTTAAGGGCGCCATGGGCGATACCGTCTTCCAGCTGATGGGCGGCTTGCGCTCCGGCATGGGCTATTGCGGAACGCCTACCATTGAAGATCTCAAGCGGGAGGGCAAGTTTGTTAAGATCACCGGCGCAGGCCTGATCGAAAGCCATCCCCATGATATCCATATTACCAAAGAAGCTCCCAACTATACTTCCGACGGAAAATAAGTGGAATATATTAAGGATAGGATATATTTATGAAAGATCATGCGTTAATCGACCATCTGGCATCCCTTTCCCGCCTTTCTTTTGAAGGGGAGGAAAAGGAGCGGATGGCCAAGGATATGGAAAGCATCATGAAGCTGATGGATACCATCACCGAGGTGGAGATCTCCGAAGAGGAGTATCCCCTCACCGCTGAGGGCGGGATGGAATTGCTGCGGGAGGATGAGGTGCATCCTTCCATGGCGGTGGAAGATGCTCTTGCCAATGCAAAGGGCAAGCTGTACCACTTTATCGCGGTTCAGAAACTGATGGATTGAGAGGTGCAGAGAAGATGAATTTACACTTAAAATCGATCAAAGAATTGCGCGGCTTGCTGGACGGCGGCGATATCACCGCCCAGGAGCTGACCCAATATTACCTCGACCGCATCGAAAAGCTGGACCCCACCATCAAAGCCTATGTTACTGTCAATGAAAAGGCAATGGAGCAGGCGGAGGCGGCCCAAAAGATGATCGAGGCAGGCGCGGCCGGCCCGCTGACCGGTATTGTCCTTGGCATTAAGGACAATATCTGCACCAAGGGCTTGCGCACCACCTGCGCCTCCAAGATGCTGGGGGATTTCATCCCTGCCTATAATGCAACCGTTTCCGAAAAGCTGGAGGCGGCGGGCGCTATCTTCATCGGCAAACTGAATATGGACGAGTTTGCCATGGGCGCATCCACCACCACCTCCCATTTCGGCATCACCCGCAACCCCTATGATACCGAGCGTGTGCCCGGCGGATCCTCCGGCGGCAGTGCCGCGGCGGTGGCCGCGGGGCTTTGCGTGGCCTCTTTGGGAAGCGATACCGGCGGATCTATCCGCCAGCCCGCCGCCTTTTGCGGCGTTACCGGCATTAAACCGACCTATGGGCGGGTCTCCCGCTCGGGCTTGGTAGCCTTTGCCTCCTCGCTGGATCAGATCGGCCCCATCGGCAAGAGCGCAACAGATTGCGCCATCCTGCTGGATGCCATCTCCGGCGAAGATCCTTTGGATATGACCTCCCGCTCCAGTGAGCCTGTGGCCTCCCGGATGGGTGCGCCCGTTGAGGGGACGGTGATCGGCGTACCCAAGGAGTTTTTCGCCGATGGCTTGAACCCCGAGATCAAGGCGGCGGTGGAAAATGCCATCAAGGAATTCGAGGGGATGGGTTGCATCATCAAGGAGGTTTCCATGCCTTCTCTGCCCTATGCGATCCCTGCCTATTATCTGATCTCTTCGGCGGAGGCCTCCTCCAACCTGGCGCGGTACGACGGTGTTCGCTACGGCCACCTTTCCAAGGAAGGGGAGTCCTTCGATCAGCGGCTGATCGCCACCCGCAACGAGGGTTTTGGCGATGAGGTCAAGCGCCGCATCCTGCTGGGCACCTATGCCCTTTCCAGCGGTTATTTTGATGCCTATTATAAAAAGGCCAGCCTGTTGCGGCGGCGGATCCGCAAGGAATATGAAGAGATCTTCAAGACCTGCGATTTCATTATTACTCCCACCACCCCGGAGTTTGCTTTCAAGATCGGGGAGCATAGCGAGGATCCCACCTCCATGTATCTGGCGGATATCTATACCGTAACGGTCAATATCGCGGGCTTGCCCGCGGTCAGCACCCCCTGCGGCTATAACGCCGAAGGAATGCCCATCGGCATGAGCATCGTCGGCAAGCCCTTTGCCGATGGCGAGATCCTGAATCTGGCCGATGCTTTTGAGCGGAAGTTTAATTATATTTTAAACGATTTTTGCTTGTAATCCACGGGGTTTTATGCTAAACTGAATAGTAGGGAATTTAAGATGCGGGAGAAACCCTCCCGCGTCTTGAGTTCCGATACGTGAAGGTTGCCTTTATAAGGCAGCCCTCCGGATGTTGAAAAGGCGGGCGCGGCGCAATGGGCGTGCCGTGAACCATGTCAGGCGGGGAACCGAGCAGCATTAAGCGGACCTTCGTCTATGTGCGCTGAATTCCTGTTTTGAGTCCGGATGGGCTGTCTTATAAAAGCAACCTTTATTATTTTTAAAGGAGAGTTTATGTATCAGGCACTTTATCGAAAATATCGCCCACTCACCTTTTCGGATGTGGTGGGGCAGGAGCATATCGTAAAGACCCTGCGCGCCCAGATCGCCGAAGGGAATATTTCCCATGCCTATCTTTTCTGCGGCACCCGCGGCACCGGCAAGACCAGCTGCGCCAAGATTTTGGCGCGGGCGGTCAACTGCGCCGAAAGCGGGGATGGCGATCCCTGCAACGCTTGCCCCCAATGCCAAGGCATCCTCAATGAATCCACGATGGATGTTGTTGAGATCGATGCCGCCACCAACACCGGCGTTGGGGATGTGCGGGAGCTGCGGGAGGAGTTGATCTATGCCCCCGCTTCGGTAAAATATCGGGTCTATATCATCGATGAGGTGCATATGCTGAGTAATCAGGCGTTTAACGCCCTGCTCAAGACCTTGGAAGAGCCGCCCGGTCATGTTATCTTCGTCCTGGCGACTACTGAAATTCATAAAATCCCCGCTACCATCCTTTCCCGTTGCCAGCGGTTTGATTTTAAGCGGTTGACCCCCGAACTGATTGCAGGGCGGTTGCAGTATGTGGCAGAGCAAGAGGGCTTTGCATTAGAGCCCGCCGCCGCATCCTTGCTGGCCCGCCTGGCCGATGGCGCGATGCGGGACGGTTTATCCCTTTTGGACCGTTGCCGCGATGGGCAGCAGCCCGTTACCCTGGATCGGGTGGAGCAGATCGTCGGCGTTTGCGCGGGCGATCAGTTGATGGAGGCGGTGCGCCTGGCCTGGAATAGGGATGCCACCGGCCTTTTGAAGTTTTATAAAACCGCAAGGGAGCGGTATGCGGGCCCTGCCCAGCTTTTTGCCGACCTTTCGGCGGTGCTGCGGGATCTGCTGATCTGCAGTGTCAGCGATCGGCCGCAGGAGCTGATCGAATGCGATGAGCGGGAGCTGGAGCAAAAGATCCGCCTATCCCGCCAATTGCCCACCGCCTGCATTATGCGGATGATGCGCACCTTGCTAGAGGGCATTTATGAGCTGGGCCGCACCAGCGAGAAAAATCTCTTGGCGGAGATGACCCTCATCTCCCTTTGCCGCGAGGAGCTGGGGGAAGATTATGCGTCTTTAAGCGCGCGGATCGCCCGCCTGGAAAAGGGCGGCGTTGCCCCCGCGCCCATCATCAGCGAGCCGATAGCGGCACCGCAAAAGGAAGAGCCTGCCCCTGCACCGATTAAAGCAGAGCCCGCGCCTTTGGCAGAGCCAGCAGGCGGGGAAGAGGGTTGCCCCTTTTGGGAGATGATGAAAGAAGTTTTGCAGGATACAGGCCATGCCAATCTGCTGGGCTTTTTATTGGATATCGAGCCCGCCTTGCAGGGGGATTCCCTCATCCTGCGCTCGGAGCAAAAGTTCTGCATCGACTTTTTGGCGATGCCCGATAACAAAAAGGCGTTGGAAGAAGCGGCGCAGCGCGCCGGCGGAAAGCCTTATCGCATTATTTTAAAAGAAGCGGCGGCCTCTCTGCGGGAGGATGATCCGTTGCAGGAATTAATAAAGGAGAATAATTTATGAAAGCAAGATTACCCGATGGATATAATATGAAGCAGGGCGACATGATGCGCCGTGTGCAGAAGATGCAGGAAGATATGCAAACCGCCCAGGCGGAAGTAGAGGCTACCGTTTTTGAAGCGGCGGCGGGCGGCGGTGCGGTTTGCGCCAAGGTCAACGGCAAGAAGGAGCTGCTGGAGGTCAAGATCCAGCCTGAAGTGGTCGATCCCGAGGATGTGGAGATGCTGGAGGATCTGATCGTTGCCGCCATCAATGAGGGTATGAAGCAGGCGGATTCCGCCATGGAAAGCAAAATGGGCGCCATCACCGGCGGGCTGAACCTGCCCGGAATGCCCGGCCTCTTTTAAGCTATGCCTAATATCACGCAGTTAAATAAACTCATTGAGCAGTTTGGTAAGCTGCCGGGCGTGGGTGCAAAAACCGCCCAGAAGATGGCCTATTTTATTCTGGCCCAGGGCGATTCGATGGTGAAGGAATTTGCGGATACCTTGCTGGCATCTAAGGATCTGATCCATTGCTGCCCCCGTTGCCAAAACCTTACCGATCGGGAGCTTTGCCCCATCTGCGCCGATCCCAAGCGGGCAAATGCCATCTGCGTTGTGGAAAAGCCCGAGGATGTGGAGGCCATGGAGCGCACCCGCACCTTTCAGGGGACCTATCATGTTCTTCATGGTCTGATCTCCCCGGTCAACGGCATCGGTGCCGATCAACTCAAGATCCGCGAGCTGATGCATCGGGTGGCGGAAGAGCCGGTAGAGGAAGTGATCCTGGCCACCTCCCCCAATGTGGAGGGTCAGGCAACCGCCCTTTATCTGCATAAGCTGCTCAAGCCCTTTGAGGTGAAGGTAACCGGCCTTGCGCTGGGGATCCCTGTCGGCGGGACATTGGAGTATGCCGATAGCCTCACCCTTACCCGCGCAATGGAGAATAGGAGGTCGTTTGAATAAATGAATACCTATCAACCGCGGGGCGTTTGCTCCCGCAAGATCCTGTTTGATGTGGGGGAGGACGGCACCTTGCATAACGTTTCCTTCGAAGGCGGTTGCAACGGCAACCTGCAGGGGATCGGATCCCTGCTCGAAGGAATGGAGATTGAAGAGGCCATCGAGCGTCTGGCCGGGATCCGTTGCGGATTTAAAGGAACATCCTGCCCCGATCAGTTGGCGCAGGCGCTTATCGAGTATCAGGAGGAACATTAAATGGATTATAAGGCTGAATATGAGCGTTGGTTAAGTTTTTATGAGCTGGACGGCCGCCTGAAGGCCGATCTGATCGCGGCGCATGGCAAGGAGGATGAGATCCGCTCCCGCTTCGGTTGCGATCTTGCCTTCGGAACCGCAGGCCTGCGCGGCACCATGGGCGCGGGTACCAACCGCATGAATATCTATACCGTTCGCCGCGCCTCCAAGGGATTTGGAAACTATATTGTTTCTCTTGGAAAAGAGGCGATGGAGCGGGGCATTGTTATCGCTTATGATTGCCGCAATAACGGCAAGCGTTTCGCAATGGAAACCGCCCTCACCATGGCCGCGCTGGGCATTAAGGTGCGGTTGTTTGATGCGCTGCGCCCCACCCCCGAGCTTTCCTTTGCCATTCGGGATCTGCATGCCATCGGCGGTGTCAACATCACCGCCTCCCATAACCCCAAGGAATATAACGGCTATAAGGTCTATTTTGAAGACGGTGCTCAGATTTCCGGCGAGCAGGCAGATTTCATCCTGAAGGAGATGCAGAAGGTAGATCCTTTGCGGGTGGAGACCATTTCGGAGGCCGAGGCCATCGAGAAGGAGCTTTTGGAGATGATCGGCAGCGAGGTGGACGAACGCTACCTGGCGCGGGTGCTGGAGGAGCAACTGCCCTTGGGCGCATTGAGCCCCGAGGCAAAGAACCTTTCCATCGTTTATACTCCCTTCCACGGTACCGGCTATAAGTTGGTTCCCGAGATCTTTAAAACATTGGGCGTGAACGCCTATTGCGTGGAGG
>JAFSBD010000342.1 GCA_017442025.1 Clostridia bacterium | reverse complement strand
GGGAGCAGACGGCCTGCTCTATTATCGCGCCCTGGCCGCCGATTGGTCCAAGCTTCTCAAAGAAGGGGGCGAAATGGTGGTGGAAACGGGCGAGGATACCGGCGAAGGGGTTCTGGCCATCTTTGCCGAGCAATTTGCCTCCGCCACCCTGCACCAAGACCTTGCGGGCCTGCCTCGCTATGTAGTCGGCAAAAAAGAATAAAAACGAGCAAGCTTAGGCTTGCTCGTTTTCCTTTGCAATCCCCGCAAGGATGGCAATTCTTTGTTCAATCAGGAATTCAAGTGTTGATTTCATATCATCGGGCAGATAGGATTCTTTGCACATGGCAATATACTTTTCTTTCAGACCGATGATTTTTCCGATCATCTTCTCTGCGGATTTTTCTGCAATGCCAATCGTCTCCGCAAAGACCATAAAATCTTTTCTTCGGATGTTTTGTTTTTTGCCGTTGATGGTCAAGGCCAACTGCTCAGGATCGGATGGGATCACCGTATTGGTGGAAAGCAGATCATAAGCAGCCGACAAAACATAGTTGTTGCTTCCTTCTTTGGTTTCGATCAGCGAAAAGTTTTTAAGATGCATATCGGAATTGCCGACCGCGAAGGAAAAGACAACGCGCAAAAACAATTCGGTGGTATCAAACCCCTTCGCGGAAGAGTGTTTTACAATGATTTTACCGCAACGCTCATAAGAGCCGCGATATTTATCTTCGGTCAGTCTGCCGTCGAGCTGGCAAAAATCCTCCATTGCAAGCATTTGCCCGTCTGCGCGGTCGATCCGCTTGGTGATATAGGCAAAAGCATTGTCTTGGGAGGGCAGGCGAAGCAAAGCATAAGGAACGGTTTTGATCCCGCCGGCTTCTGCCATCTGCATGATGAGATATTCCATTTCCGGCAAAGCGGCATATTCCTCTGTTTGGGGTTTTAAAATGTATCCGGTTGGATAGTTTACAAGGGTCAATCGAGGATGATCGTCGCGGGATAAATGCAACGACAATTTTTTCTGCACGCCCGGAACAGTAAAGCCCTTGCTGGTATGATCCAGGGCAATCTGATTTAAAACATCTTTTGAAACATCGATATCCGGAAACTTTGAGGTGTTGAAGAACTCCTGCATGCAGGAAAAATGCCAACCGTATTGATCGCGCTCCGATTTTGCGGCAAGCGGCTTGAACGGTTTTCCGCAACATAAACAGCGGTTCATTCCAGCACCTCCTTTATGCGGACATTCCCGATCGGATCTTTGCAGGCAACAAGCAACAATCCAAAGCGGTCCTTGCGATCGATTTTCCAGTTGCGGCTGACAATATCCAGCAACCAACCCTCGGGAATCAGACCGTCAAAGAAGGAAAAAAGTGTTTTGGATGTGTATTCCTCTGCTTGCAAGGGTAGGGTAAGGCTAACCGCGGTTGCGTTTGGGGTGGTAAGATAGTCGCAATCATAAATAAACGAGTATCCGGAATCTGTTTCTTTCAATGTTCCTGCAAAGGTATCCCGTACATATACATAAGCGGTTCGATATGCTTCCATCAGTCATCCTTCCTTCCGGGAACTGCCTTCATGTCAAACATCGAAAGAGCTTGATTTACCTTATCCATCCGAACGGTCTCCTTGCCTTGCTCCAGCTCGCGAACAAAACGCAGACCCAGCCCCGAACGGATGGCAAATTCTTCCTGAGTAAGCCCCATTTCTTTTCGTTTTTGTTTGATAAATTCAGCAATCGTATTCATATCTGCATTATACACCCTATCGGGTATAATGTCAAGGATATCTCCTATAAATTATACCCGATAGGGGATAAAATATACAAAACAGAGAACAAATATACCCGATAGGGTATAAAAGCGCTATATGGGGATTATATCCCCTTGATAATCGAGGTTTTTGCCTTTATAATAAACATATTGATAAAGAGAATCGACATTATGCAAGCATTTTTTACCTGCATTATTGCTTGTATAAATCTCACCTCATTTGCAATATAATTTTAATCAAACAAGGGGTGATAGATATGAACGACAGAATGTTTAAAATCAGAAAGCCGAAAAGTTCAAATAAAACGATACGTATGCCTGATGAACTTATTGAAAAAATTCAATCCCTTGCCGATTCAAACGATATATCCTTTAATCAGTTGGTTGTTCAATGTTGTGAATATGCACTTGAAAATAAATATCCTTTGTAGGCTCGCGGATTTTCTCGAAAGGAAAAATGGAAAGAGAGAAACATGAAAAAGAAAGATTTATTAAAAGAGCCCTATCCGATCAATCTTATAAAGACCGCCGCGTATAATCGGGAACTGGATGTTCCCGAGGCACTTTCCATTGATATTCTTGCGGGAGTACAATATGTGCTCTCCTTATTGGATGAACGCCAACAGGAGGTTCTTCGTCAACGCTATCAGGAGCGGAAAAGCTATGCGAAAATTGCCGAAAGTTTTTCTGTTACAAAGGAGCGGATCTGCCAGTTGGAGTATCAGGCTTTTGTCAAGCTTCGCAAGCCTTATAATTGGAATTTTTTGCAGTATGGGGTTTGGGGGTATATGGAACATCTATATAAAGAAGCTTATCAATGCGGCTACAACGAAGGTTATACGTTGGGTTATCGTTCGGGTGTGCACGATGAGCGGATTGGCATCCTTGGAGAAGGGGATAAGCCCGACCCTATGAAGCAACCGATTGTGGAGTTGCATCTTTCTGTGCGTGCCCTGAACTGCCTGAGGAACGCAGGCTTTACGACGCTGGGGGAAATTTGCGCGCTGGATCTCGAGCAGATTCAGAAAATCAAAAGTTTGGGAATAACCGGAAGAATGGATGTTGCCGGTGCACTCCATCGGCTTGGTATCAGGCATACCGATTGGGAAAAGTATTTATAAAAGGAAAACGAGCAGGTTTCAAACCTGCTCGTTTTTGCTCAACAGCCATTTTTGGGGGTTATTCTCGATATAATCCCAGATCTCATTATAGTCGTGCTGATTGCGGATGACATGATCATAATAGGATTTTTGCCAAAGCTTGCGATGAAACGGCGGCAAATTCCCCTCCTTTACCGCGCGAATATATTCATTCGTCGTCATCGTTTTGAAAAAATGCATAATGTCTTGTAGGGAACGGCCTGTGTGCCGTTCCGCCTGGCCTATGTGCCGTTCCGTTATAGAAATGATAAAATGCAGGTGATCGGGCATGATTATATATTTATCGATTCGCATATGGGGAAATTTATTTTGGGTTTCTTTGATCCATTTGTGAATGATCTTATTTTGCAAAGGCGGAACGACACATAGGTCGTTCCCTACATCGATCTCAAAAAGAGGTTTTCGATCATGGGTGCAAAGGGTTATAAAATAGGCTCCGTTTTGGCTGTAATCAAATGTTTTTAAGCGGGAGGGTCTTCTTTGGGGGAATTTTTGTTCCATACTTTTGCTTCCGTTATGCCTTGATTTTGGACGGGGCTTTGCCGAAATGCTTTTTGAAGCAGCGGGTGAAATAGTTGGCGTCGGCAAAGCCGCATTGGGCGGCGATCTCGCTGATCTGCAGTTCCCCTTCTTTTAAGAGGGTGTTGGCCTGCTCCAGCCGATAAAGGCGGATATAATTGGCGGGGGTCAGGCCGGTGGCCTCTTTGAATTTACGGCAGAAATGGGCCTCGGTATAGCCGAAATGGGCGGCCAGCCCCGCCGAATTCAGTTCGGTATCGAAATGCTCTTCGATATAGTCGATGATGCGGCGGGCGGAGGATTGGGAGGCGGTCTCCCGCAGGGAGATGAGGTGGTTGGCCAAAAGCCGATCCATGAATTCATAGATCTGCCCCACCACCGCCAAGGAAGGCTCTGCTCCGTGAATGGCATCAAAGAGCGCCACCGTTTGGGGGTCGGCGGTCCGCATCTCCAGCTCCGCCCGTCCATCGAAGAGGGCGGGGAGCATCTTTTGGCAAAAGGGGGTTTCATTATAAAAGGAACGAACGTCAAACATCAAAACGTCGTATTCTACCCCCTGCTCCCCGGCCACCGCCCAATGGGGCATCTTGGGGGGAACGATCATCATCTCTCCTTCCGCCAGCCATCCTTTTTGGGTGGCGTAGCCAACCTCCATCGAGCCCTTGCGCACCCGCAAAAACTCCATCCGATCGTGCCAATGCATCCGGATGCAAGCCATTCCCGCCTCGCGGGAGAAGGAAACGGCTTTGATCCCCACCGCCGAATAGACGACCGGGGTGGTTTCTTTATCATATCGAGGCATGAGGCACCTCCTATCAAAATAATGCTAATATATGCCGTTATTTTTCTTTCATATCTATATATTATGCTACCATAAAGAGAAGGGAAAGGCAAGGACAAATTGCATAAAATGCTATTGGTTGGGGTAATTTTGGTTTGAAATATCAATGGAGTGCTAATCCAGGGCGGTTTTTTCCTATGCAGAGGCAAAAAAATATGCTATCATAAGTTCGTAAGTTGAGCGGCGCAAGGCCGCAAATAAGCATGGAGGTGCTTTTGAAATGAAAAAGTTTACAGCAATCGTTATCGGCGCAGGCGGCCGCGGTGCGGCCTATGCCGAGATTATGAAGCAACATCCCGATAAGTTTGATGTTGTTGGCGTTGCGGATCCCATCCGCGCCCGCCAGGAGCATATCAAAAATCTCTTTGATCTGCCCGAAGAGGCTTGCTATCCCGGCTTTGATGAGATCCTTTCTCAGCCCAAGATGGCGGATATCGCCATCATCGCCACCATGGACGATATTCATACCGAGCCTGCCCTGCGGGCCATCGAGCTGGGCTATGATCTGCTTTTGGAAAAGCCGGTTGCCCAGACGCCTGAGGAGTGTATCGCCATCGCCCAGGCAGCGGAAAAGAAGGGCGTTTCAGTCTTGGTCTGCCACGTTCTGCGCTATACCCCCTTCTATAAGAGAGTGAAGGAGCTGGTGATGGACGGCAAGTTGGGCGACATTATGTCGGCCATGGCGGTGGAAGGTGTCGGCAATGTCCATCAGAGCCATAGCTATGTTCGCGGCGATTGGCATCGGGAGGATGAAACCACCCCCATGCTGCTGGCCAAATGCTGCCACGATCTGGATATCATCCAGTGGATTCTGGATAAGCCCTGCAAGAAGGTCTCTTCCTTTGGCGAGCTGACCCACTTTAAGCCCGAAAACGCCCCCGAGGGTGCGCCCAAGCGTTGCTACGGCACCGAGTGCCCCGCTCGGGAAACCTGCCCCTATTGCGTGGAGAAGGTCTATCTGGCATCGGATACCTGGATGAGCCGTACCGCCGCCCGCGGTTATTGCAAGGAATTCTGGCCCACCAAGGAAGAGCTTCATACCGCGCTGGCTGATCCTAAAAATAATTTCGGTGCTTGCGTTTATCATGCGGGCAACGATGTGGTTGACCATCAGGTGGTCAATATGGAATTTGAGGGCGGCTGCACCGCATCCCTTTCCATGAACGCCTTTAATAAGGGCGGCCGCTATATCCGCCTTTTCGGCACCAAGGCGGAGCTTTATGCCAACGCCAACGATACCGAGATCACCATCTGGGATTTCGAGACCCGCGAGACCGAAAAGATTCCCGTTAAGAAGACCGATGAGTCCATCGCCGGCGGTCATGGCGGCGGCGATACCGGCATTATCCTGGAGCTGCATGAGTATCTCAGCGGGGAATACAACGGCTTCTGCGCAGCCGATATCGATATTTCGGTCAAGAACCATCTGATCGGCTTTGCCTCCGAAAAGGCCCGCCGCAACGATACCATCGAGAATATCGTGGATTATTGCAAACGCTTTAACTTCGAATATAAATAAGAAAAAACAGCCCGAAGAGGCGCACTTCCTTACGGAGAGGCCTCTTCGGGCTATTTTTTATGAAAAATTGCAAAAAATCCTATCAACAAACAGTTTTATGTAAAGTTGGGTATACTTGACTTTTCTAAGGGGTTAGGCTATAATGAGTATCCACAAACGTTGGCAAATTTTTGCTCCGTTGGTTTATTTATTTTTAGGATAGGAAAGGTGAAAATTTCATTATGAAGATTCGTGCAGTTCTGATGGATATGGACGGAACCTTGCTTGGGAAAAGTCAGGTTGCCGTATCAATGCGTAATATGGCGGCTTTGCAGCAGGCGATCAAAAAGGGCGTTCATATCAGTCCTTGCACAGGGCGTGTGTTCAATATGCTCCCCCCTCAGATCTTAAGTCAGGAAGGGATCCGTTATTTCGTTTTAGGCCATGGCGCGCGGGCTTATGATAAGGAACGCAACATCAGTTTATATGAAAATACGATTCCTGCCAAAGAATCTGCGCAGGTTATGAAGTTATTGGAAGGCAAAGGTCTTTATAACGAAATTGCGGCCAATTCCACCATATTTTATGAAAAAGCGGTGGCAGATAGCTTTGATATGGCGGTTGTGCCCGAGCATCACATTTGGTATATTCGGGATAAATGGTATACCGCTGTTGAAAGCCCGTCCGAGTATTTCCTGGCCAATAATATCGGGGTTGAAAAAATGAATATCTACGGCATCCCCAAAGCTATGCAGCAAGAAATTTATGATGCGATCAATGCCACCGGATTTATTAAACATACACGCCCGGGCGCAGGTCCCGACCTGGAGTTTTCCTATCATACGCTTGATAAGATCAAGGCAACCGACGCGATCTTGAAAGAAATCGGTGTATCCTATGAAGAGACCCTTGCGATTGGTGACAGCAGCAGTGATGTGGAGATCATTAAAAAATGCGGAGTCGGTATTGCTATGGGCAACGCGCCCGACGATATCAAGGCGTTGGCAGATGATGTTACAGCGCTCAATACAGACGATGGCTTAGCCGTTGCATTTGAAAAGTATATTCTGTGAGGATAAAACATGACAACAAAAAAAGATTTTTTAGTTTGTATCGATTCGGACGGTTGTGCGTTTGACACGATGGAGATAAAACATAAAGAGTGTTTTTGTCCGCCGTATATCAATTATTTTGGCTTGCAACCTGTTTCAAAATATGCACGTGATGCATGGGATTTTGCCAACCTTTATTCTTCATACCGCGGCATTCACCGCATCCTTGCGCTATTGAAAGCCTTGGATGTACTCGGTGAACGCAAAGAGGTGAAAGAACGCAATTTCACCCCGCCTGCGCTCAAAGAGCTTCGTGAATATGTGGCATCAGGCAAGCCGCTCAGCAATTCGGGTCTTGAAGAATATCTCAAGGAACACCCTGAATCGAAAGAGATCCAAACAACGCTGGAATGGTCGATAAACGTAAACGAACGTGTTGCCGATATCGTTCACGGCGTGCCGCCGTTCCCCCATGTAAAAGAATGTCTTGAAAAGCTCAGCCAATATGCAGATATTGTTATCGTTTCCGCTACGCAGCAATTAGCGCTTGAGCGGGAATGGAGCGAGCACGATCTGCTGCCGCTCGTTTCTGCTGTTAAAGGGCAGGAGAGCGGCAGCAAGAAGGAAATCATTGCCGCTATTAAAGGAGATTATGCGCCCGATCATGTTCTTATGATCGGCGATGCTCCGGGAGATCGGGATGCGGCTCATGCGAATGGCGCGTTGTTCTACCCCATCTGCCCGGATAAGGAAGCAGAGTCTTGGGCAAACTTCGGCGAATGCATGGATGCTTTCCTCGCAGGCAAGTATGCAGGTGAGATGGAAGCGCGCAACATCGCATATTTTAATACACTCTTGCCCACCGAACCTAAGTGGGTTAAATAAAATAGATGTCCCCCCGTATAACGGGGGGACATTTATTTATAGTCGTTCGTAGAGGTTAGTATAATACCGCAGGTCGGCGGCGATGCGGGGGTCGGGCAGGGCGGTGGCCCGCCATTGCCAATTCTGGCCCAGGGTGGAGGGGATGTTGATCCGCGCCTCGCTCCCAAGGCCCAAAACGTCCTGCAAGGGAAGAATGCAGGTATCGCAAACGCTCGCCAACGCCGCCAAGACCATCTTGCGAGGCAGCTCCTCCGTTCGCTCCCCTTGGAGATAGGTTAAGGCCCGTTGCCGCTCCCGCGGAGTGGCGTGGGCGAGCCAGCCGCGCAAGGTGTCGTTATCATGGGTGCCGGTATAGCAAACGCTGTTTGGCCGATAGCGGTGGGGAAGATATTCGTTGCCCCCCTCGCCGTCAAAGGCAAATTGCAGGATCTTCATGCCGGGAAACCCGCTCTCTGCCAAAAGAGCGCGGACGCTTTCGGTGAGGAACCCTAAATCTTCCGCAATAATGGGCAGATCTCCTAAAGTCTCCTGCAGGCTTTGGAAAAGCTCCATCCCCGGCCCCTTGCGCCAAACGCCGTTTCTGGCATTCTCTGCGCCGAAGGGGATGCAATAATAGGAATCAAACCCGCGGAAATGGTCGATGCGAATGATATCGTAGATCCGCAGGCTGAGCGCCATCCGCTTTTTCCACCAAGCATAATCGGTTTGGCGCAGGGCATCCCAATCATAGATGGGGTTGCCCCAAAGCTGGCCGTCGGCGGTGAACGCATCAGGCGGACATCCCGCCACCTCGATGGGGCAAAGATCCTTGTTTAAGTGAAATTGTTGGGGCGCGGCCCAAACGTCCGCACTGTCTGCCGAGACATAGATGGGCAGATCTCCGATGATCTGTATCCCCTGGCTGTTGGCATACTTTTTGAGGGCGAACCATTGCTTATAGAAGAAATATTGGAGCATTTTATGGTAGAGAACCCCATCGCCGCATCGCTCCGCCCATTCCGAAAGAGCCGCCGCCTCCCGCCGCCGCAGCGCGGGCGGCCATTGGGCAAGGGCGATGCCGCCCAGGGCGTCCTTGATGGCCATAAAGAGGGCGTAGTCCTCCAGCCAGTCGGCACTCTCGGCGCAAAAGGAGGCAAAATCCCCCGGAATGGCGGCGGCAAAGCGGCGGAAGAGCCGCTCAAAAACCTGCCGCCTCCCGCGATAGAGCAGGCCGTAATCCACCGTGGAGGGGTCTTCGCCCCAGGGAAGGGCGGAATGCCCTTCGGGCGTTAAAAACCCCTGCTCCGTCAACTGCTCTAAATCAATGAAATAAGGGTTGCCCGCAAAGGTGGAGGGGCTTTGGTAGGGAGAATCGCCAAACCCGGTGGGGCAGAGGGGGAGCATCTGCCAATAGGTCTGCCCCGCCGCCTTCAAAAAGTCGATAAATTGATAGGCTTGCCGCCCCATCCCGCCGATCCCCGCCCCGCCGGGCAGGGAAAAGATGGGGAGCAGAATGCCGCTCGCCCGCTTGAATGCTGTTGCCATATGCCACCGCCTTTTCTTCTCTTGCGAATAGCATACCATTTACCGCTCTGAAATATGCAAGGGGTTCAATCAACACAAATGATTTGTGTTGATGCAGTACAATTCATTTGTACTCCGATCGGCGAAAAAAAGCGGAGCGATTTCTCGCTCCGCTCAGCGTGTCAAAGAACCCCCTTTTTTATCTTTGACACGCTGGGAGACTCTCAAAAAAGAGTGCAGATTTCGTCGATCCGTTCTCGTCGGCGTACATAGGTACGGTAGAGAGCGGATCGGCGGAAAGCAGAAAATTTTAAATAAAACCGCATTTGTATGCGGTTTTTCCTTATATAAAGAACTACGAGAAAGAGTAAAAACTCTTTCACGCTGTGTTTTTTAAAAAGAGCACAAACCCCGTTGCTTTTCTTCTTTTTCTGCGGTCTGTGCCTTTTTTGACAGTCTGAGCGGAGCGATTTCTCGCTCCGCTTTTGCTTTATTCCATTCCCAAAAGCCATTCAACAGAGACTTTCAGAATTTTTGAAAGGGCACGAAGTTCGTAGTCGGCCACAAAGCGGGTGCCGATCTCGATACGGGAGATGCTATCCCGCTCGATCATGATCCCTGCCACCTGCAATTGCGCCGCAAGATCGCTTTGGGTCAGCCGCAGGCGGCATCGCGCTTCGTGTATCCGTTCTCCGCAAATATTCTTTTTGCCGTTATAATCATAAATTTTCACAAGGAGCCTCCATAATATGCTAATTACAAGCATTTTTCTTGACATTAACATATTTGGCGGCTATAATTGTGTTAAAGATAAGAAATCTAAAAATAACTTGATGGGATGATAAAGTAATGGAATTAGAAGAATATGTATATGACAGTTTACAAGGAACGCTTTGCAATCCTCATCCGCAGGTAGAAAGTCTATATGAAGAGGGGATGCCTTGCGAGGGTTGGTATGCCGAGATGTTGGCGGCTTATGGTCGGCTTTGCGACCGATTGGGCGTGGCAGACGAAGATGATGATGTGGAGATCATTATTACATGCCTGCGCCGCATTGAGCGAGAGGTGGCTTTTCAAATGTTTCGTTATGGGGTCCAATTTGAGAAAGAAACTTTATTAAATGAACAGAAAAAGACCATCGGTATGCAATAGCAATCCGATGGTCTTTTTTGGAGTGTTGCGGTTGATATCTGCTTATAGGAGAAAGAGGGCGCGGGAGGGGGAACTCCTTCTCGACAAAGAGGATCAAAAAATCATGTACGGGTGGCCGTCCTCGGCCACCCGTCGCAACCCAAATGAATTGAGTTGAGTAGTACAATTCATTTGTACTCTCACTGACAGGAGAAACGACCAGTACAATTCATTTGTACTCTTTTGCCAAAACCGATGCAAAAAAAGCGGTCGGCGAGTTGTTATTCGTTTTAAACTTCTTTAAAGCGAATAACTTTATGTTTAAAACGAATAACTATTGACAAATAGGAAATAATATAATAAAATTCTGATAAAAGAGGTGATGAGATGAAATTCAGTCAAGAAAAAAAGGATTCGATTATTGCCTATATTTTAGAAAAAGCGGGGGAAGGGTGCGAAACGCTTTCAAAAACCGTTTCCGAAAATTTAGGAATCAATCAAAATACCGTTCATCGCTATATCGACGAGTTGATGGAAAAAGGTATTATCGTTCGTAAAAAGCGAGGCATATATGAATTAAAAAACCTCGAAAAGGATTTTGTTCTTTCCCGATCGGCAGGGGAGTTGCGGTCGGACATTGCGGTATATGAACGGACGCTGGAACCTTATGTGCAGAATTTCTCTGAAAATGTTCGATCCATCTGGAGCTATGTTTTTACAGAAATAATCAACAATGCCATCGATCATTCGGGAGCAGAAAAGGTCGTTGTGAATGTGCAACAAAACTCCTTGGATACCGTTGTTTCGATTTATGATAACGGAATCGGGATCTTTAAAAAGATTCGGGATCATTTTGGCATGGAATCGGTGGAAGAAGCCATTGGAGAACTTTTTAAAGGAAAGCTGACGACCGATGATGCAAATCATTCCGGTGAAGGAATCTTTTTCAGTTCTAAAATGGTGGATGATTTTTGCATCCTTTCCGAAGGGAAATTTTTTGCCAAAAATCGGTTTGAACGAATGGACGTGGCGATTGCAAATAACCAATATCTTCAAGGAACCTTTGTTTTGATGTCCCTTCGTAACGATACGAAAAAATGCGTGAAAGAAATTTTCGATCAGTATGCCAATGTGGACGGCGGCTTTTGGAAGACCAAGCTTCCGCTGAAAAATTTTTTCAGTTCTTCGCCTGTTTCCCGATCGCAAGCGAAGCGGCTTTGCAATCGTTTGGAGCAGTTTGAAGAAGTGGAATTGGATTTTGACGGTCTGGATTGGATGGGGCAGGGATTTGCCCATCAATTATTCATCGTTTTTCCGATGAATTTCCCGCAGGTAAAATTGATCCCGATCCATATGTCTGAAGCGGTAGAAAAGATGTATAATCATGTGATGAAAACATAAAAAACGGAGTGGTTTTGCCAAGTGGCCCTAAGGATCATGGCAAAACCACTCCGTTTTTATGCAAGGGATGCTATTCCACCTCAACTACGCCGTTGGGCTTGATAGTGATCTTCATACCGTCTTGCACATATTGCAAAAACTCCTCGCCGAGGGAATCGACCACCGGCATGGTCACACCGTCTACCCAGACGTCCGCCAGCACCGCGCCGGCCGCCGCCAGGGAATCGATGGGGTTGGCAAAGAGCATGCAGGCGGGATTCTTTTTCATGGAGCAGGCGCAATAGAGAACCAGCCCGCCGGTGGTAGAGCCGATGGTCTGGGGCAGGCAAAGGGCCTTACCCAGCAGGGGCTTACCGTAGAGCTCCTCGTTGCTCTGGTCGCCGCATTTTACCTCTTTATCGCCAAACTGCAAGGCCATCTGCAGGGAGGCAAGGGTATTGAAGCCCTCATGGGTTACTACCGCTTCTGCGGTTACCTCGCCGGGCGTAATAACGCGTCCTTGAAATGTTTTCATTGGTCTTTCCCTCCTGTGATGGTTTTAAGAATCTCCGCATCGGTATAATATCTTGCGCTGGTATAGGTGCGCAGTTTATTGGAAGAGGTGATGACCGGCATCTTCTTGCAAAGGGGATTGTTCATATACATCAGCGGGC
>JAFSBD010000341.1 GCA_017442025.1 Clostridia bacterium | reverse complement strand
GTCCGCAACCTTTATTTTGATACCGACACCTATCTTTTGATCCGCAGATCCATTGAAAAGCCTATCTATAAAGAAAAGTTGCGTATCCGCAGTTACAGTCAAGCCCGGCCCGACGGTACGGTGTTCGTTGAACTAAAGAAAAAATATGATCACGTAGTCTATAAAAGGCGCATTTCTCTGCCCGAGCGAGAAGCAATGGGATGGCTTGGCAAAGAGCAACCCTGCCGAAAGCAGACGCAAATATCCAAAGAGATCGATTATTTCCTCAGCTATTATGAAACCTTGCATCCAACCGTTTTTCTCTCCTATGAGCGGGAAGCCTTTTATGCAAATGACGGCTCGGATTTCAGGGTAACCTTCGATGATACCATTCTTTGCAGGCAAGAGGATCTCTCCTTAGAATCCGAGGCCTACGGAACAACCATTCTCCCCGAAGGAATGGTCTTGATGGAGATCAAATGCTCCGGCGAGATCCCGCTTTGGATGACCCGCGTTCTTTCGAAAGAACGGATATATAAAACGTCCTTTTCTAAATACGGAACAGCCTATCAAACCATGATCTTTCCGCAGCTACAGACTGCAGATGCACATAATATGAAGGAGGTAGCATACAATGCTTGATACAATATTTAAAGGATTATTTGACTCGGATTTGGTTACGGTTATCAGCGTAACCGATTTTTTGCTTTGCATGGGCTGTTCCCTTGTTCTGGGACTTTTGATGGCTCTGGCGTATATGTTCCGCACCCGCTATACAAAAAGTTTTGTTGTTACCCTCGCCCTGCTTCCCGCTGTGGTTTGCATTGTTATCATGATGGTCAACGGCAATGTGGGCGCGGGAGTTGCTGTGGCCGGTGCGTTCAGTCTTGTTCGGTTCCGCTCAGTCCCGGGAACCGCAAAGGAGATCTGCACCTTGTTCCTTGCAATGGGTGCAGGGCTCATCGCAGGCATGGGATATCTCGGGTTTGCGGCATTATTTACCCTTGTTATGTGCATCATTTTCCTGCTCTATAACCTTTTGGATTTCGGTACCAAAAAGAATGCCGCCATCTATAAGAGCTTTCGCATCACCATCCCCGAGGATCTGGATTATACCGGCGTATTTGATGATATTTTCAAGGTATACACCACCTCCTTTCATCTTGTTCGCGTAAAAAGCACCAATATGGGCAGTATGTTTAAACTCACCTATAATGTGACCCTTCGGGACGCAACCAAAGAAAAAGAGATGATCGATCAGCTCCGCTGCCGCAACGGGAATCTGGAAATCACCGTATCCCAGCAGGAAACGACTGTTTCCGAGCTGTAAGCTATGAGGTGCCTTATGAAGAAATGGATATCCCTATTATGGATTTTTTCTTTAATGTGTTGCTTGCTTGCGGGCTGCGGAAAACAAAACAACACCGATGACCTGATCATTAATAGCAACGATTCCGGCAGCGCAGACTCTTCTGCCGAGTCGGTTGATGTTGATTTTTCCCAAACCGATGCAGAGCTGTTTACCGATCGTGATTATCGCGTCGACGATACCACCGCCGAGAGCGTGACCATTGAGTTGAACGGCAATTCGGCCAAAGCAAGCTCCAATAGCGTTAAAATATCCGGCAGCACCGTAACGATCACCGAAGAAGCAACCTATATCCTTTCGGGAACGCTTAATAACGGCAGGATCGTTGTCGATGCGGATGAAACCGCCAAATTGCAGATCGTTCTGAACGGCGTCGATGTTACTGCCAAGACCTCCGCGGCCTTGTATATCCTCGAAGCGGATAAGGTGTTTGTAACGCTTGCCGACGGAACATCCAACACCCTGGCCAACGGCGGAACCTTCACCGCTATTGACGATAACAATATCGACGGTGCGGTATTTTCAAAGCAGGATCTGACCTTCAACGGCACCGGCAGTCTGACCGTAACCTCCCCCGGCGGGCACAGTATCGTTTGCAAGGATGACCTTGTATTCACCGGCGGTTCTTATACGATCAACGCGGCATCTCACGGTGTGGATGCAAACGACAGTGTAAGGGTAACCGGTTCAACCAATCTGACGATCGATGCCGGCAAAGACGGTATTCACTGTGAAAATACAGATGATCCATCCCTTGGATTTGTTTATATCTCCAACGGAAACCTGCGCATTGAAGCGGAAGGTGACGGTATGGCGGCGGGAGCCTATATGCAGATCGAAAACGGCACATTTGACCTTTTGGTCGGCGGCGGCAGTGCCAACGGTTCCAAAGCATCCTCCGACCACTTTGGCGGATTTATGGGTGGCGGAAGACCCGGAAATCCCCCCTCAAACACCGCCTCTGCCGAGGAAGACAGCACCAGTATGAAGGGGATCAAGGCGGCAACCGATCTGCTCATCAACGTCGGCACGTTCAACATCAACTCTGCGGATGATTCTATCCACGCAGACGGATCAGTTACAATAAACGGCGGCACCTTTGAAATTGCTTCCGGCGACGATGCGGTTCACGCAGAAGAAACCCTCACGGTAACAAACGGTACGGTCCATATTACCGAGAGTTATGAAGGCCTGGAGGCTCTGGATATCGATATCCGGGGCGGCGATATCCAATTGGTCGCCGCCGACGACGGCCTCAACGCCGCGGGCGGCGCAGATTCCAGCGGAACAACCGGCGGCAGAGACGGTATGTTCGGCGGCGGCAAAGGCGGAATGGGTGGCGGTCATGGCGGCCCCGGCGGTATGGGCGGCGGGATGTCCTCTGCATCAAACGGCAGTATTCTCATTTCCGGCGGAAAGCTTCATATTAACGCATCGGGCGACGGAATCGACGCAAACGGTACGCTCACCATTTCGGGCGGTTATACCGTTGTTGTCGGCCCGACTCAGGGCGACACCGCAACCCTGGATTACGATCAGAGTGCAACCATCTCCGGCGGCACCTTTATCGGTACAGGAGCCGCCGGTATGGCCCAGACATTTAGTGCTTCCGAGCAGGGTGTTGTGGCCATCCGTGTTGGAAATCAAAGCGCGGGTACCGCTATCACACTGAAAGATAAAACCGGCAAGACCCTTCTTTCCCATGAGCCGGAGCTTTCCTTTGCCGTTGTCATTCTCAGCAGTCCTGAAATCCTATCCGGCGAGACCTACACCATTACCGTTGGATCGGCAACAAGCGAAGCAGAAGCAAGTTGACAAAAAAGAAAGAGCTGTAAAAAACGGAATCGTTTTTTACAGCTCTTTTTTGGGGGTCGGAAAAATTGTTTGAAACCTTCAAACTGAGCCGCGGCCAAGGGCCGCGGGATACCCGAAGGCGTAATTTACGGGGCCTCCAGCAAAACGGAGTTTTGTTGGGGAAAAGGAGAATGCAATGGATTGAGCGGATTTTCTGCGAAAAGCAGAATGGAGCGGTATCCATTGCATTGGACGGACGCCGAGTGGCTCAGTTTGGAGGTAGCAAAGGGCATTCAATTGGGAGAAAATATCGTTTTTTCGATATTTTCTGTCCTTATTTTATCTGCAGTCGCTTTATAAAAAGCCTTGTTATTTCCTGCCCTTTGCGGTTCGGACTATTTTTACAGCCCCTTTTTTATCGCGATAGCATTTTATGAACAATAGGCCAGGCAAGGTCGGGGTAGAAACGGTGGCCTGCAGGGCCTTCCACCAGCGCGATGCGATCCTTCATCTCGCATTCATCATAGATCCTGCGTCCGCGGGCAAAAGCATCCCGCGCACCCTTGATCCAAAAGCCGGCATCTTCCACGCCGGAAACCTGAACATAGAATTTGGGGAACGCCATGGCAATCAGGTCATCCATTCCAAAATATTCCGCCATATGGGGGACATAGTTGCAGGCGCAATGGCGCATTGCGCCGATGGATTGGGTGAAATCGCAGATAGCGCAGGAGGGCATCGCTAAAACAATGCGGTCGTCCAACGCGGCAAAATAGGCAGTAGCTGTTCCGCCGCCGGAATTACCCATGCAGCAAAGGGCAGAAAGATCCACCACATCCGCAAACTCCTGCTCCAAAACATCCACCAGCCGCATCAGATCCCAAACCCGCTCACCGATCACAGTGCGCCCCATCAGCAGGGCAGTCAACGCCGGTTCCAGGCAGCCGGGTCTGCCTTCCTCAACCGCACCGGTTTCGCCGAAATTGCGTTGCTCCAACGCCAGGGCGGCAAATCCTTCCTTTACCGCGCGGATGCTAAAATCGCCGGTCTTAACCTTGATCGACCGTTCATCCGAAGGGAAGCGCATCTCCCCTAAGGAGACATGCATCCCGGTGGAATGGCCCTGAAGGGTAATCATCAGGGGCGGTTTCTCAATATTTTTAGGCAACAGCAGATGGCAGGGCACCCGATAGCCCGGCTCACTTTGGAAGGAAAACCGAATGTCGGTATGGGTTTCCTTTTCCGTTTTGCTTTCAATTTGGAACGCAGGCTCGCACTTCTGATAGCGATCCATTCCTAAAAGCTCTGAAAGCTTTTTTCGAGCCGAAAGCTTCCATTGATCGTAGTCTTCTCCGGCATAACTCATGGCGGGAAGTACTTTCGTCAGTAATTTTTTTTCATATTCATATGCAGGACGCATTGTCCATCACCTTCCTTTTGAGATAACTATAACAGAGTTAAAATAAAAGTCAATATCATTTCTCAAGAAAATTTTTCGAACGTCTTACAGAACCCAAGAGATCCTTTGATTTTAAAAAACTTTTCAAAAAACTCTTGCCAAATCTCAAAAAGTCGATATAATAGATAAGTACCAATCAAATTTCGGGGTGTAGCGCAGTGGGTCGCGACTGCGAAGCGCCGCCGGAGGCGGATGAAGCGAGCAGGTTAGCGGCTGCCGCAACACGGCAGTTACCGAGCGAACGACGGCTCGCGAAGGAAATGCCGATGTTGCAAAGGGCGACTGTACAATCTCCCCTTTCGCACCATCAATCGCAGTCTGTACTCCCCTTGGTTCGAGTCTTTTTTTATTTTTTGCAAAAAAATGTCATTATTCGACATTTATTATCTATTTTGGGGATTGAAGGCGGTG
>JAFSBD010000340.1 GCA_017442025.1 Clostridia bacterium | reverse complement strand
ATCAAGGCTTGGATCGGGATCCATCTTGAAGGCAAGGAAAAATTGAGCACTAAATATATGCACCTTTAGCTCAGTTGGTAGAGCAACTGACTCTTAATCAGTGGGTCCCGGGTTCGAGTCCCTGAAGGTGCACCAAAGAAAAAAGACTACCGAAAGGTAGTCTTTTTTCTTTGGTCTATCTCCAAGGCTTGTGCCTTACTCCATTTAATCTTTCAAAAACGCGGGAAGCTCCATCCCCGCGCCGCCGGTGGATTTATTGGAGGTCCAGACCACGTCTTTTTCGATTCCCTCATAGAGCACCTCTGTCCCCGCGGGGCCGCGGAAGGCGCAGAGGGCCACGTCCAACCGCCCGCCATGGTGCTTAATGACGGTTGCTTTTTTCAGCCCCATCAGCTTGTTATTGAAGAAATCGCACCCAACGATGCGGGTATCCCGATAGACATTAAAGCCGATGGATGCAGTATCGGCATAGCAGCCGTCCAAAATATTGCAAGCTCCCTGCAGATCAAAGGCGATGGAATCTTCCAGCATTTCGGGCACTTCGTTTTCGTAGGTTTCGGTCACATCCTTGCCGTAAACGCCATTGGCCAGCTTGCGCTTGCGCTCGCCGTAGATCTCCGACCATTCCTTCACGCTGTAGTTTTTCGGCGGGACCGTTCCGCCCCAAAGATGGCATCGGCTGATACGGTTGGCGGAGCCCAGCATCCGCATTCCAACAGTATAGTCGATGACAAAGCAATCATTGAAATGAGCATCATGCTTATCCGACCAGATCCCAACATTCCCCGCCAGCCCTTTCATGGTACATTTGCAGTAAACGTTGTTGCAAACCAGCTCGTAGATATGCCCGCCGTTTTTGCCGCCCACGTAAAGCCCGTATTCCTTTCCATTATGGAGTGAGAGATTGGAAAGGGTGAAATGATGGGCGTTGGTAATGGCCAGGCAACTTGCCTTCCCGTTGCCCTCCAGATCGCCGCCCTCGATAAAGAGGCCCAAATTATCATAAACGCTCCCATCCTCATTGAAAAGAGTCAGGTTATGATAATCACCCTTGGCGTTATAGGTCAGAATAAAATCCATCTCTTCCTCGGCGATCAACCGCGCCGCAGGATGCATCTTCAGCGAACAGCGGTTGGTGATCGAAAGCGGGGTTTTAATGGAATAATCCCCCTTGGGGATGCAAAGGATGCCATTTTCGGTGGCATCAATAGCCCGCTGGATTCGTTCGGAATCGCTGCGATCGGAAGCCTGCTTGGGAAAATCGCTTAAAATGGTATCATACATCGTTATTTTCTCCTTTATAAATTCATCTATAGGATCGCAACGCAGTTTGTAGGACCGAATCGCAATAGCCGCAGGCGCGGCAATCGGCGGTGCTTCCTTTGTTTTTTGCGCGCAAACAGGCTGTTTTTCGCGTCCAATACTCCAAGGGAATGGCACTGTTTTCCAAAATTCGGGGTGCCAACAGATCTCCAAAGCCCGGCTCAGTCAGAGCCGATAGATCCCCCGCCCAGCAACCACGCTTATACGCACCAATAACAATAGCGGGAAATGGATGGATTCTTGTTGCCAGTTTAATTCCGTCCACCAACCCCTCATAGCGACTAATATCCTCCGGCCGTACCAAATTGCCGGCCAGCAAAAGATATCGGTTTTCCTTGGCCTTCAGCATCCGCCGGCAGGCATAGGGCTCAAACGCAAGGTCTTGAGGGATATTTTTAAGTGCTTGGCTATGGGCAATGAAATTATCGTGGAAGATATGATACGCGCAACCGGGGATGCACCCGCTGTTTGCCAGCAGATAGAGCTTTTTTCCGTTTGTATGGCACCAATCGCGCTGGGCACGAAGCTCATCGAGGCAATAATTATAATCCCGCTTGAGGTAGAAGGAATCAAAAAGATCGGCGCATTGCTCCATTCCACCGATCCCGTCGATCCACATATTGACCGAGGCGCGCACCTCCATCCCGGGGAATCGGGTTTTTATATGATGAGCGATAAAAGGCGAGCCGGTAGTAATCGCCTGTAGGCCAAACTGTGCCCGAAGCGCCTCCACCGTTTTGCAGGCGCGCTCCGCCAACGCAAGAGAAAGCGCTTCGCCGCCGTAGCAATTGCCGTTGAGCAGTAGGTTCAATCGAATGCCCTGCGCTGCAAACTTTTGCAGTTGATCCTCCTGCAACGCTTGATCGTCCTCGACCATTTCCCGTCCTGTGACAAACGCGCTGCGAGCAAAATAAAGCTCCCCGATGCGATCCAGATAGGGCGCGATGGCATCGAAAAAGGAGCCGGTTGGGCGGCAGGGATAGCCAACCGAAAATTTCAGATCATTCATCGTTATCCACAACGCCTGTGATCTCTTTTTGGATCTGTTGCGTATATTTTTCCCGCCATTCATCGCTGATCACCCAAGGCTTTTGCCCCTTTTCGCGGAAGCGGTTATGGAAATTACGGGTCAGAACGCCCCGCTCCTCCAGATGGGCATAACATTCGCGCATACATCCGCGAGCGCCTTCGATGGGAGGGTTATGCCCCTGCACAGAACCATAGCCGGTCCAATTGCCTTCATACTTTTCATAGGCCTTACCACCGTGGTAGCCGGCCTCGTTGAGGATTTCCGGCTCAATCCCATTGGGAAGGAAAGGATTGTATTCTTTATGCGCGCCCATATAAGCGTTGGAACATTTGATAACATCCAACTTTCCCCATTCGATCTTACGGCCGGCAACGGTGATGGATTCGGTCTCGGTGGTGGAGATAGCTCCGCCGGTGCAGGCTCTGGCGCACCGCATGCAACGATCGCAAAGCTGCCCTTCAAAGATGGGATCGGGCTCCAACGGTGCATCGGTCAGAAGAATGACAAAGCGCTGGAAGGGACCGAATTCCGGAGTTAGAAACACCTTGGAATAGCCGATCTGCCCCAAACCTGCCAAATATGCGCATACACGGTAATCCACCAAAACATCGGGGTTTGGAAGCCCTTCCCGCACCGGCACGCTATATTCCGGCGCCAACTGTTGGGTATCGAATTTAACCGCATTGCCTAAGTAAATATTGGGTACCGGGGCGGCTTCCCAGCCGAAATCCTCAATATAGCAGCAAAGGTACCGAAGACTCAGCGGGCTGACAATCTGATTGATGTTGCCGTAACCCATTCCGGCATAGCCGGCAAAGAAGGTACCTTCCTCGATGCCGCGGAAATAACCGCGAGGGATGCGAAAGCCCAAAACAATACAGCTTTTGGCCTTGGGAAAGATGTAGCGCGGGTCAAATTGCTTGGGTGTTCCCTCAAAGCGATCCATCGAAGCGATGCCGCAAAGATCTGCGCCCATCGCCTTGGCTTGCTCCTTGACCATCGCGGCAGTTAATGTAGGTTTCATAACAGTCCATCCTTTCTATATTGACTTTTCAACAGGCCTTTATTATACTAAACACAGTAGCCTACTTATATTTTAACATTTCAACAGCGCAAAACAATGGACGATTCAACACAATTGGTGGTTTTTTTGAAGGAGGGTGCAATATGCGTTATCTATCGGCGGCCGAGCTTTTATCGGAAGAGATCTTTTTTCGAAACATTTGTGTTCTGCCCATCCGCGAGCCGCTGGGATATGAGGCGGTCTTTTCCGGCGAAAAGCGGCAATGCAGCGTCCTCTTTCTCTATCTTGCGGGGCAACGGGAATATTCCGTTTCGCAGGGAAAGGGTTTCTTTTTAAACCCGGGCGAGATCCTTTATGTTCCCCAGTATGCCTCCTATCGGTTCCGCATCACTGAAACCGGCGAGGAGATGCAGGACTATGCCATCGCCGTCAACTTTGAAATGACCGATCGCAACGGCGAACCGGTCTGCTTGGGAAAGTCACCGCAGGTTCTTCTCAAAGATACCCTCTCCCATTATTTTTCGCGTTTTCATCGGGCATTGAGCATCGATACCGGCGCAAAGACCAATACGCTGCTTCTTCAATCCTCCATCTGCTCCCTTTGCTACGAAATCTTTCGTGAACTGCAACTGACCGAAGCCGAAAAAGAGCCTTGGAGCGTTCTTCTTCCGGCCATCGATCTCATCGAATCCACCCCCGCCGAAGATATTTCCATCCCCGAGCTGGCAAAACGTTGCGGCGTCAGCGAAACCCGCTTTCGCCAATTGTTTAATCGCTATACCGGCGGGGAATCGGCCATCTGCTACCGTAATCGCCTGCGGATCGAGCAGGTAGAACGAATGCTTCGCACCGAGCAGGTAACAGTGGAATATGCTGCTCGGGAAGCCGGATTTCGGGATATGTCCCATTTCTATCGAATGTATAAAAAATACCGATCCCATCAAAACGGTAACGCTTGATCCTTTAAACATAATAAAAAGCAGTCCACGAATGTGAACTGCTTTTCTTTTGATCCGCCGAAGGCTTGTATCTCATCAAAACGAAGATTGGGAGTATGCACGCTAAAGCGTGAGAATATACCAAGTCTTCTTAATCAATGCGAAGCATTGCGTATTGATGATATACCAAGTCTTCGACTTGGACAAAAAAACGGCCCTGCATAAGGCTTGCCTTATATTTATTTGCAGGGCAAAACAACCACCAATTATAGTTGCGAAAATAACCGAATAAGAACGCTCGGTTTTTAGGCATAATAAAACGGCCCTGCAAATAGCAGAGCCGTTTTTTTATGTCGGCAAGGCTCGCAAAGCGGAAACGCTTTTTACTTTCAACATAATAAAAACGCTCTGCATTTGCAGAGCGTTTTTGTTATGTCGGCAAGGCTCGCAAAATGGAAACGCTTGATTCTTATAACATAACAAATGGAAACAATAAGAGTTTATACATAATCATAACTACCGGCCGTGCCGGTAGTTTGCACTGCCCCCTTAGGGCATAATGCCGGCAGGGCCTATAGGCCCGCCGAAAAGTTTGCCAACCGCAACACTTTCACCGGCTTGCCCCTAAAGGGGGCTTTGTATTAGCCT
>JAFSBD010000339.1 GCA_017442025.1 Clostridia bacterium | reverse complement strand
ATAGCGATAGAGCTGCCAATAACCGGACTGAACAGCCTTCTTGGACTCTTCCATGGAGGTGCCCATACCGCCCTTGATACCATGGTTGATACAGGGAGCATAAGCAATGATGATGGAGGGACCATGATAAGCTTCTGCCTCGGCAAAGGCCTTTACGCACTGATTATAATCAGCACCCATCGAGACCTGAGCCACATAAACATAACCATAGGAGCGGGCAATGGCACCCAGATCCTTCTTCTTGGTTACCTTACCGGCAGCGGCAAACTGCGCGATGGAACCGGAGGGAGTAGCCTTGGAGGCCTGACCGCCGGTATTGGAATAAACCTCGGTATCGAAGACCAGGATGTTCACATCTTCGTTGGAAGCGATAACATGATCCAAACCGCCGAAGCCGATATCATAGGCCCAACCGTCGCCGCCCAGGATCCAGATGGACTTCTTGGCGATGAAATCTTTCTGAGCCAGGATGGAAGCGGCAGCAGCCTTGCCCTTTTCACAGCAATCGACCTTCTCCAGCTCAGCAACCAATTTCTCGGTAGCGGCGGTGTTGGTCTTGGTGTCGTTATAGGTGGCCTTCCACTCGTCGATGGCAGCCTTCAGGCTATCAATGGTGGTGAAGCTATAGAGTTCTTCGATCTCGGCAGTTACCTTCTCGCGAAGCTGGGTAGCACCCAGGAACATACCCAGACCATGCTCGGCGTTATCCTCGAAGAGGGAGTTGGCCCAAGCGGGACCATGGCCCTTCTTATCCACAGTATAGGGAGTGGAGGGAGAAGAACCGCCCCAGATGGAGGAGCAACCGGTGGCGTTGGAGATATACATCCGATCACCGAAGAGCTGAGTCATCAGCTTGGCGTAGGGAGTCTCGCCGCAGCCTGCGCAAGCACCGGAGTACTCGAGCAAGGGAGTCTTGAACTGGGAGCCCTTAACGGTCTCAACCTTGAAGACTTCGTTGACTTCGGGCTTCTCGGCAACGTTCTTATAGTTATAGTTGAAGTATTTCTGCTCACCGATCTGAGAATCGAGGGAGCTCATAACCAGGGCCTTATTCTTGGCCGGGCAGACAGCCGCACAGCTGCCGCAACCGGTACAATCCAGAACAGAAACGCCCATGGTGAAGGTCAGGTGATCCAGACCCTTACCCATCATCTTCTTGGTCTTCATGCCTTCGGGAGCATTAGCAACCTCATCGGCATTCAGCGCGAAGGGACGGATAACGGCATGGGGGCAGACCAGAGAGCACTGGTTACACTCGATACAGTTCTCGGGAATCCACTGGGGAACATCAACAGCAATACCGCGCTTCTCGAATGCGGCGGCACCCTGCTCCATATGACCATCGACATACTTTTCGAAGGCGGAAACGGGGAGCTTATCGCCCTTCTGAGCGTTGACGGGGATCAGGATGTTCTCAACATATTCCTTCAGGTCTGCGCGGTCGCACTCAACGTTGACAGCAACAGCCTCATCCTTAGCATCCTTCCAGGAAGCGGGGATCTCGACCTTAACCGCGCTATTGGCACCGGCCTCGATCGCCTTATGGTTCATATCAACGATATGCTGACCCTTCTTGCTATAAGAAGCGGTAGCGGCATCCTTCATATACTGAATGGCTTCCGCCTCGGGGATGACCTGAGCGATTTTAAAGAAGGCAGACTGCAGAACGGTATTGATTCTGCCGCCCAAGCCGATCTCACGACCGATCTTGATACCGTCGATGATATAGAAGTTGATATCGTTTTCAGCCAGATATCTCTTGACATTGGCGGGAAGTCTATCTTCCAGCTCTTCCACAGACCAGGGGCAGTTCAGCAAGAAGGAGCCGCCCTTCTTAACCTCGGATACCATATCATACTTATCGATATAAGAGGGATTATGGCAGGCAACGAAATCGGCCTTGGAGATGAAGTAGGTAGACTTGATGGGGGTATCACCGAAACGCAGATGGGAGATGGTAACACCGCCGGACTTCTTGGAGTCATAAGCAAAGTATGCCTGCGCATACTTATCGGTATGGTCACCGATGATCTTGATGGAGTTCTTATTGGCACCGACAGTACCATCGGAACCCAGACCCCAGAACTTGCAGGAGATGGTGCCTTCGGGAGCGGTATGGATGTCCACATCCTCCAAGGACAGGTCGGTAACATCATCGACAATGCCGATGGTGAAGCTGTTCTTGGGCTCCTCAGCCTTCAGGTTCTCATAAACTGCGGCGATATTGGCAGGGGTAGTGTCCTTAGAACCCAGACCGTAGCGGCCGCCGACAACCTTAACATCCTTGAACTCGGTACCGGCCAGAGCGGTAACAACGTCCAGATAGAGGGGCTCGCCCAGCGCGCCGGGCTCCTTGGTGCGGTCCAGAACAGCGATCTTCTTGACGCTCTTGGGCAGAACGGCAAGCAGATGCTTGGTGGACCAGGGACGATACAAACGAACCTTAACCAGACCGACCTTTGCGCCATGAGCGTTGAGGTAATCAACGGTCTCTTCGATGGTATCGTTGACAGAACCCATGGCAACGATGACAAACTCAGCGTCATCCGCACCATAGTAGTTAAAGGGCTTATAGTTGGTGCCGATCTTGGCATTCACCTTATCCATATACTCTTCAACCACTGCGGGAAGAGCATCATAGAACTTATTGCAGGCCTCACGTGCCTGGAAGAAAACGTCCGGGTTCTGAGCGGAGCCGCGGAGAACAGGATGCTCGGGGTTCAGCGCATTCTTGCGGAACGCATTGACCGCATCCATATCCAGCATTTCTTTCAGATCTTCATAATCCCAGATCTCGATCTTCTGCAGCTCATGGGAGGTGCGGAAGCCATCAAAGAAATGCAGGAAGGGAACCTTACCCTTGATCGCAGAGAGATGGGCAACAGCACCCAGGTCCATAACTTCCTGAACGTTGCTGGCGCAAAGCATTGCAAAGCCGGTCTGGCGGCAAGCCATAACGTCGGAATGATCACCGAAGATGGAAAGGGCATGGGAAGCCAGAGCACGGGCGGAACAATGGATAACGCCGGGCAGCTGCTCACCTGCGATCTTATACATATTGGGGATCATCAGAAGAAGACCCTGGGAAGCAGTATAGGTGGTGGTCAAAGCACCGGCGGCCAAAGAGCCATGCACGGTACCGGCAGCACCTGCCTCAGACTGCATCTCAACAACCTTTACTTTCTGACCGAATACGTTGACGCGGCCTTCCGCAGCCCACTTATCAGTCATTTCAGCCATTACCGAGGACGGAGTGATGGGGTAGATACCCGCAACGTCGGTGAACGCATAGGATACATGCGCGGCGGCGTTGTTACCGTCCATGGTTTTCATTTTTCTTGCCATAGTGTCCTCCTTATATTGTTTTAAATATAATTACCAAATGATATTTTAACATGGATTGTCCGCGGTGTAAAGGGTGAAAAGAAAGTTTTTTAGAGAAAAAACACAAATAAATTGCATTTTATTCGTTCAAAAGTTATAATAGATTTGGAAAAAGGAGGACAACCCCATGGTAGCAAGAATGATGTCCTTCGGTTTAATGGGAATCGATGCCTTTCCCGTTACGGTCGAAGTGGATATAAGCGGCGGCCTGCCGGCCTTTGAAATCGTCGGCCTGCCCGATGCCGCAGTGAAAGAATCCAAAGAACGGGTACGCAGTGCCCTGAAAAATTCCGGCTATTCCTTCCCTGCCAAGCGGATCACTGTTAATCTCGCACCGGCAGACGTGAAGAAGATCGGGCCGGTCTATGATCTGGCCATGCTGATGGGCTTTTTATGCTGCGACGGCAGCCTCGCCGGCGATTTCAGCGGCGTCGGCCTGATCGGTGAGCTCTCTCTATTGGGCGAGGTGCGGCCGGTGCGCGGCGTTCTCCCCATGGCGCTCAAAGCGCGGGAAATGGGTTTCCGCGCTCTCATCATCCCTGCCGATAACGCACCCGAGGTGCAATATATCGATCAGATTGCCATCTATCCTGTTCGCCATGTGCGGGAGGCGGTGGAATTGTTGATGGACCCTGAAAAAGCCCGGCCTTTGACCCCCATTCAATTCAAAGCCGAGGAGGAAGAAGATTTTCAAATCGATTTTGCCGATGTGAAAGGGCAATTTATCCCCCGCCGCGCTATGGAAATTGCCGCTGCGGGCGGCCATAATCTGCGGATGGAGGGCCCGCCCGGAAGCGGTAAAAGTATGCTTGCCAAGCGGCTTCCCACCATTTTGCCACCCTTAGAATTTGAAGAAGCATTAGAGTGTACCAAAATCTTCTCGGTTGCCGGTCGGCCGGGGCAGGATCTCTGCCGCACCCGCCCCTTCCGCAGCCCTCATCATACCGCCACTTATGTTGCCCTCTGCGGCGGTGGGCAGAACCTTACCCCCGGAGAGCTTTCCATGGCCCATAACGGCGTTCTCTTTTTAGATGAACTGCCGGAATTTACACCCCAGGTTTTAGATTCCATGCGCGCTCCCTTGGAGGATAACGAGATCACCGTTGCCCGCGCCAACGGCACCGTTACATACCCTTGCAATGTAATGCTGGTCTGCGCCATGAACCCCTGCAAATGCGGTTATCTGGGTCATCCTACCAAAGCCTGCACCTGCTCCCCCGGCGAGATCCAGCGATACCGCCATCGGATCTCCGGCCCCTTGCTGGATCGGATCGATCTCCATGTGGAAGTCCCGGCCATCTCCTATGAAGAGCTCAGCACCAAAGCCCCCGGTGAGCCTTCTTCCGCCATCCGCGCGCGGGTGATTGCCGCGCGCAAACGTCAGCAGGAACGGTATAAGGATGAAGGGATCAGTAAAAATGCCGACCTCACCTCCCCTATGGTCAAAAAATACTGCAAGCTCACCCCCGAAGCGGAGCAACTTCTCAAGCAGAGCTTTGATAAATTAGAGCTTTCTGCCCGCGGCTACTACCGCATTTTAAAGGTAGCCCGCACCATTGCCGATTTAGCAGGAGCAGAACTGATCGAACTTGCTCATATCAGCGAAGCCCTGCGGTTTCGAAACATCCATGATTATGAATAAGAAAAGAGCCTCGCATGAGGCTCTTTTCTTATTCGTAATCGGTTGTTACGGTTAAAACGCTGGAGAGGGTCCCCTGTTTTCCTTCATAAAGGACATCCTGCATAGTATTGATCACAATGCGCTGTATGTCCCCCTCTTGGTTTACATAATATTCTCTGGTCTGGGAGGCCATTTTGCGGTGGACCCCCTTCTTATCGGTAAAATCCAGCATATCGGTAACGGCACTGTTTTTAAGAGTGAAGGTAATAACCTTCTCCCCTGCCGCTTCTTCCAGCAAAACGCTCTCTAAAAAATGCTTACTGTAGCGAAATTGATTATCGATACGGAAGAGCGACAATGTATTGAAATAGTTTTTATCATGCTCCAGCATATTGGCACTGTCTTCGGTTACATCCAGCCATTCTCCACTGGAAAAATCCATCTGATAGGCGGCTTTTCCGTCCCCGTAATAGGAAGCGACCAGCTCGCTGTTTGCATAATCATTGCGCTCGAAAGAAACCCGATTCTCTTCATCGGTGGTAAAGCTATACTCGATCACACCTAAGGTATTGCTTTCTTCGCCGACGGTACTTTTGGTTTCGGTTGCAACCGTGATGGAGCCTTTTTTATGGGCAATCGTTTGCAAAACGGCATCTTCATAAGCGGCAAAGGCTGCATCGGTCTCGGGCGTATCCTTAAAGGTATTACACCCGGTAAGACTGCATAAAATCGAAATAATCGCGAAAAATAGGATTGTTTTTTTCATGAAATCACCCTTTTGAAAATATATGTTTATTATATAATCCATTACTCATAAAGTCAAGGTGAAGCCGCAGGTAAAATAACAAGACCTCCGCCCATTTTTGGACAGAGGTCTTAATTCATGACTTCAAAAAGAAATCAAGCACCCATCTTATTCAGCTTAACGGTCAGCTTGCTCTTCTTTCTGTTGGAGGTATTCTTCGCAATAATACTCTTTCCGACAGCCTTGTCAATCTTCTTAACAGCAACCTTATATGCCTCGGTAGCCGCAGCCTTATCACCGGACTCAACAGCTGCATCAAACTTCTTGATGAGGGTCTTGAGCTCAGACTTCAGCATTTTATTATGCAGGGTCTTGGTTTCGGTCACCAGAACTCTCTTCTTGGCAGATTTGATATTGGGCATGGGATACACCTCCTTGTCTTCATTTTTCAAATGCTTAAATATTTTAACACCCTTTTTTCATAAAATCAAGTATTTTTTGAAAAAAGAGAGTATTGGTTACCGAAACCAAGACCCTGCAAAATAAAATGCTGAAATCCGAACTCAAAACATTGATCAAGAAATTCGATGCAGCTGTAGAGTCCGGTGATAAGGCTGCAGCCACCGAAGCTTAT
>JAFSBD010000033.1 GCA_017442025.1 Clostridia bacterium | reverse complement strand
GCTGTTTAAGGCGGTGGAGATCTGCTATAACTATACCGTCTATTTGCTGGCCTCCCAACCCAATTACTCCAACTATACCGATCATCTGACCATGGACATTTCTCCCTACCTGGAAAATACCATGCTGTTGGAACGCAATTTCTATACCGCATTGATCCTGCTTGCATTGATCTTATCGGTATTTTTTGCCCTGGCCTTTTTCCGCCGCCTGCCGGTTATCGTTCCCTTCCTGGTGGCGATGTTTGCCCAGATCCCCTTCTTCCTTTATGGAATCGTGCCCCATTATGCGGCGTTCAGCGTTTTTCTTTCCGCGCTGGTGGGGTGCTACGGCCAAAGCCTGGTGCAATATGTCGGCGCCCATCGCGTAAAGCGCAAGGGGCAGAAGAAAGCAAAGGCTAAAAAGTCTGCCGGTCAACGCTTTGATTTCGCGGCCAATAACGGCAGCTTCGGTGTTGTTGTGGGCATTATTATGCTGGTGATCACCGTTGGTACCGCCGCGTTTATCTATACCCGCCCCATCGTTCAGATGGATCAGGTGCGTCAAACCATCGACCTGGCCGCGGAAGATACCATGAACCTGATTTTCCGCAGTACCTATGAAAAGAACCTGAATGTGGCCGGCTATTTGAAGGACGGCCAGATGCTCGCCCTGGATGTTCCCAGTTATCGGCGGTTAAAGGTGGCAACGGTGGAGACCACCACCGGAACCCCCCTCTATCTGCGTTATCGGACAACGGTGAACTTCTCTCCCGATGGTTGGACTGTTCCCGATCGGCAGTTCCTGCAGGAACTGGAGGAGGCGGTTGATCCCGAGTTTTGCGAATATAATATGTATTATAACTACCTCTCTCTCACCGCCCCCTCGGGCGATCCGCTGAAATCGGGTCTGGATGGGGTGGAAAGTGAAGAGGAAGGTTATATCAAGGATGTTGTCCGGGTGAAGCCCAAATATGTTGTCAGCGACATTGTGGGTGTGCCGGTGGGGGCGGTAACCCCCGAGCCCCAAAGCGATTATGCGGCCCTGGAACGGGTGGGAGATACCTCCCTTTATCATCGGGATTCCCGCAACCGCACTTATGCTTATACAACGGCAACCCCTGCCCTTTCCAGTCAGATCTTCCTGGGTAAGTTTTCCAATACCCAAAAGGAATATATCAAGCTGCGTTCCAAGAATGTGGGCAACAACACCTATTTCCGCAATGAGCTGAGCTATAGTGAGTTTGTTCGGGCCCATTATAATTCCCTCCCCGCCAAGGTGGGCCATATGGTGCAGCCCTTGGCCAAGGAGATTACCAAAGGTTATACCGGCAAGATGGAAAAGGTGCAGGCCATCGAGCGTTATTTGACCCAAAATTATAAATATTCTTTGAAAAAGGTCAACCTCTACCGCGAGGACGGTTCCGAGGCGGATGCCTATGACCAGCTCAACTATTTCTTGTTCCAAAACGAGAAAAAGGAAGGCTACTGCACCCTTTTTGCAACCGCGATGGTATCGATGCTGCGCAGTATCGGCATTTCCTCCCGCGTGGTTACCGGGTATTATGGCAGCCCCACCTATGTGACCACCGATCAATATAAAACCGAACTGCTGGACCGCAATTATCATGCTTGGGTCGAGGTCTATTTCGATGGCCTCGGCTGGCTGAATTTCGAGCCGACCCCCAGCTTTGGTAACGAGCGTAACTACTTCCTGCTGGATATGATCGATCAAGGCCTGATCCCCGAGTTTGATACCGATGTGGAGATCATCTATGAGGAGCTGGAAGGTATTATCCTCTATAACCTGCCCTTGCCTGATCCCACCTTCATTGAGGAAGAAAAGCCTGTCAATCCGTTTTTTGGTTTCCTCAATATCAATCAGACCAGTGCCTTTGATGTCTTGATTATTCAGATATCATTGATCATTCTGGCGATCATCGCTTTGTTTGCATCGATGTTCTGGATCCATGGCTATTACCTGCGCAGGTTGCGGCAATTGCCGCCTGCCGATGCGGTTCGCGCCGCCTATTATATGACGTTGCGGCTGATGCAGATGCGTGGCTTTAAGTTCTTTGAAGGAGAACTTCTGGAATCCTTCGCCGTCCGCGTCGATAACCTGCAGCTCACGCCTCAGCCCATGGCGCCCATGGTGCCCCTTTTCCAAAAGGCGCTCTATTCTGAGCAGGAAATGGATGAGCAGGAGCGGGAGTTGGCGGCAAGCTTTGTGGAGGAGCTGGATAAAGAGCTCTTTAAGCATTGCAACCCCTTCAAGGAGGTCTGGTTCAAGTTTACCTTGGGCTGGAAGCCTCGCCATAAATCAATGATTTGGAAGTTTGAATGAAACGATTTGAAATAACCCAAAATGATGCCGATCAGCGTTTGGATCGGTTTGTGCAGAAGGTGGCGGGGAATTTAAGCCCCTCCCTGATGTATAAATACCTGCGCAAAAAGGCGATCAAGATCAACGGCAAGCGTGCCGAGGGGAATACCCGCCTTGCGGTAGGGGATGTGGTGGAGCTCTATATCAACGATGAGTTCTTCACCGAAAAAAGCGATGATTTTCGCACCATCGCCTACCGCCCCGCCCTCTCCATCGTCTATGAGGATGAAAACCTCATGCTGGTGGATAAAAAGCCGGGGGTGCCGGTCCATGCCGATGATCATGGCAGCCGCGATACGCTGATCAACCATATTTTGCTCTATCTCTATGAGAAGGGGGAATATGACCCCAAGGTTGAAAATTCCTTCACACCTGCCCTTTGCAATCGGTTGGATAAAAATACCGGCGGGATCGTCATCGTGGCCAAAAATGCCGCCGCCGGGCGCGCCCTTTATGAGATCGTAAAGTATCGGCAGGTGGAAAAGCGGTATCTCACCCTCGCTCTTGGGCATTTTGAGCGCAAGGAAGCCACCCTCAAGGCCTACCTCAAAAAGGATTCCAAGGCCAATATGGTGCAGGTGATCCAAAGTCCCAAAGAGGGCTATAAAGAGATCATCACCCGCTACCGTGTGCTCAAGGAGGGGAAAGGGCTTTCCCTTTTGGAGGTAGAACTGGTAACAGGCCGCACCCACCAGATCCGCGCCCACCTGGCCTATGAAGGCCATCCGGTGGCAGGAGACATGAAGTATGGCAAGGCGGCGATGAATAAGAATATTCCATACCGCCATCAAGCCCTTTATGCCTATAAACTGCAATTCAAACTCCCCGCCGACCATTTTCTTTCCTATCTCAACGGAAAGGAATTCAAAGTCCAAAACGTTTATTTTGAAAACGACCTATAATGCCAAGAGCCTTTAAGGGCTCTTGGCAGCGATATAAATCCCTGACGGGATTTGCGATATACTTTAAAAAGTGCGATATAGAACCTTTCGGTTCTGCGAGATGCTTTTGCATAAATGCAAAAGCGAGAAAGGGATTTATATCATATCGCAATTTTGCCTGCAAAATTATATCGCATTTGCTTATGGCAAATATATCGCGCATTTGATGTATCTCGCTAAGGCGAGGTATGCAAATGCATATCGCCTAAAATAGAAAAAACTCTCCATCAAGCCGATGTATCGTGATGGAGAGTTTTTCTTTTTGTTTTATGTTATAGGGAGTGCAACACGGGGGACCGTCCCCTGTGTTATGGACGAATTAAAAGCGTTGCAAGGCAAAAAAGGATCTTACTAAAAATGATCAGCGAAAATTAGATGTTTATAATTAT
>JAFSBD010000338.1 GCA_017442025.1 Clostridia bacterium | reverse complement strand
GTGGAGCATTATATCATCTCCTGCGGGCTAAAAGAGATGATCGAAGGAACCTCGGTTGCCCGCAAGGGGGCTTTTGAAAAGATCTATGCCAGCTCCTTTTATTATGATGATTATGGGGTGGCCCTTTGGCCGGCTCAGGTGGTCAACTATACCAATAAAACCCAATTTTTGTTCCGCATCAGCAAGGGAGTTCTGGATGTCAACGATCATGGGGTCAACGATTCCTTTCATCCGGAGGAGATCCGCGTTCCTTTTCGCAATATGGTCTATATCGGGGATAGCGATACCGATGTTCCCTGCATGAAGCTGATCCATTCCTATGGCGGCCATTCCATCGGTGTTTATGATGCCCAAACCAACAATAAGGAAAAGGTCTATAAAATGATGCGGGAGGGGCGGATCAAATATTATATGCCCGCCGATTATACCAAGGGTTCGCAATTAGAGCATCTGGTGCAGGCCATTATCCGAAGAACTGCGGCCAATGAGGTTTTGGAAGAGGTTCATTTTGAATGCAAAAAGGAGCAAAATAATGGAAAATAAAAAATATGAGCAGGAAGCAAAAGAGCGTTGGGGCCAAACGGAGGCCTATCAGGAATACGCCCGCAGAAATGAAGGGGTTTCCCCCGCGGAGCGGGATCGGCGCGGCCGGGGGCTGGATGCCATCTTTGAAGCGTTTGCCCAATGCCTGAAAGAGGAGGTAATGCCTCATTCCGAGCAGGCACAGGAGTTGGTGAAGAAATTGCAGGATTACATCACCGAAAATCACTATACCTGTACCGATAAAATGCTGGGGATCCTCGGCCAGATGTATGTAGCGGATGGGCGCTTTAGAGCCAATATCAATAAGCATGGCGAAGGCACCGCGGAATTTATCTTCGCGGCAATCGAAGTTTATTGCAAGGGATAATATAAGGAGTTTTATCGAATGGAACAGAAAGAAAAGCGGTATCGCCTTCTTCTTTTAATTTTGATTCTAATAACGGTTGTCAGCATGGGCGTTACCGTTTGGGCATTGTTTTTCCGCGGGCCTGTTCAAAAACCTGCGCCCGATTATGCTCCGCCCGAGGTGGAGCAAAACGCCCAACCCATGCCCGATCAAAACACTTCCAAGCTGGAATCGCCCGGCGGCGGAGCTATCGGTGTGGAATATGAGCCGCAGATGACGGTTGATCTTTCGGAAAAAGCATTGGCACTCTTGTATGTAAACCCCGAAAGATCGACCCGCAATGTGGCGGTGGAGATCTACGCCGGTGATCGGCTTATCGCCCGTTCGGGCATCATTAAGCCCGGCTTTCGTCTTCAACATCTTCCTCTGGAGGATGGGGCAGAAACGCTCCGGGAAGGGGTATATGGCGGCAAAATGCTCCTTTTGAGCTATCATCCCCAATCGGGCGAAAAGGAAATGCTAAATACAGAGTGTGCCGTGACTATAACAGTTCAAAAGTAAGGAAGAATAAAATGGAATTATCAACTTTTTTTAAAAGTATCATCGACCAAGACCAAGCGCCGATCGTTATCTGCGATTTGGAGCATAGGGTGGTTTATATGAACCCCGCCTCCATCGCCCGTTATCATAGGGATCTCACCGGCCAAAGCCTGAAGGCCTGCCATCCCGCCGAGGCAAACGCCAAGATCGATCGGGTGGTCGCCTGGTTTGCGGCAAGCAAGGAGAATAATGTCGTTTATACTTTTAGTAAAGATAAAGAAAATAAGGATGTCTATATGGTTGCCCTGCGGGACGATAGCGGTGCCTTGATCGGTTATTGCGAAAAGCATGAATATAGAAGCGCAGAAACCATGGGATTATATCAAATGGAGAAATAAAAAAATGCAAAACCGCTGGGACCTTCCCGGCGGTTTTGCATATCTTATCGCGGAGTTGGTTATGATAAAATCATGGAAATGATTTTACCGACTTTAAATCAACTTGCCTATCTGTTTTTAATGATCGGCATCGGATATATATTGGCCCGAAGCGGGGTTCTGGCGCAGAGCGCGGCGGGGGTGCTCTCCAAATTGGAGATCACCGTTTTGATTCCTG
>JAFSBD010000337.1 GCA_017442025.1 Clostridia bacterium | reverse complement strand
CGTCGTTGATTCCGTCCCCGGTCATGCCCGTTACCAAGCCACTGCTTTGGGCTAAGCGCACCAAGCGGCTTTTATCGGTGGGTAATGCCCGGGCAATTACCCGAAGGTCGGGCAATATCTTTTTTACCTGTTCATCGGTCATGGCGGAAAGCTCATTGCTGGTAAGAACTTGGCCGCTGTGTGCTTGGCGAATCAGCCCGCAATCGCGGGCGATGGCTACTGCCGTATCCTTGCTGTCGCCGGTCATCATAACAACCTGAACGCCTGCATTCTGAACCTCGGCGATGGCGGCGGGAACTTCGCGGCGAATATCATCGCGAATGCCGATCAGTGCGATCAGGGTAAGGTCTTTTAGTTTGCCCTCCTTGGTTATGGGTGCGGGAGATTGGGCAACTGCCAACATGCGGATGGCTTTCGCGGAGAGAACTTGACGTTGCTCTTCCAGCTTTGCAGGATGAAAGGGCTTCCGATCGCCGTTTTTATCCAAATAATAGTGGCAAGCAGCCAAGATTTTTTCGGGAGCACCTTTCACCAAAATATGCTCCGCTTCTCCTTTGATATGGGCGGCGGAGAATTTATAGGCGCTATCAAACGGAATGCGGCTGAGAACCTGATAACCGAACTGTTCATTCCGAATAGGTAAAACGCTTTCGGATAATGCGCGGTCGGTGGCATTTCCGCCCAGGGGTTTTCCATTGGAGAGAACACAGCCGGAGTTATAGATGGCGGAAAGTTCCAACATCCTTCGAAGGGAAGGGCCGCATTTTTTGGGGCTTTTATATTCATTCCCGCTACCATCGATAATTTTAACAACCTGGAGTTTCCCTTTGGTGAGGGTTCCTGTTTTGTCGGTAAACAGAATATTCAGATTGCCGGAGGTTTCGATGCCTACTAACTTACGCACCATAACGTGATCCTTGAGCATACGGAACATATTGGAGGATAAAACGACCGTTATCATCATCGGTAACCCTTCGGGAACAGCCATGACTACGACAGCGGTTGCAAGGGTCAGCGCATGAAGAAGGCGGGGAATCCAAACAATCGGGTGGGTGAAATCTTCAAGAGCAAGGGAAAGCTGAAAACCGTTATCAATGATGAAACTATTAAAGAGATCGGCAAAGGCAATAAGGGCGGCGGCTATATATCCCAATTTACTGATGGCGGATGCCAGCCCTGCCAGCCTTAATTTGAGCGGGCTTTCGGGCGTTTCTTCCTGCAGATCCTTGGCCATACTGCCATAGAAGGTGGCATCTCCCACTCGCTGAATCTCCATCATACCTTCGCCGGCCGTTATGACGCTTCCTTGAAAGAGCTGATTTTTATTTCCGAGATCCCAGGTTTGGTTTCGCTTAGAAAGGGAGAACTTCTCCGCTTCAATACTTTCGCCGTTGAGGGCCGATTGATCTACGCTTAGTTTTCCTGAAATGAGGATACCGTCGGCAGGAATGCGCTCTCCCGCCTGAAGGAGAACAAGATCGCCCACCACCAATTCGCCAACAGGGATCTCTGAGGCTCCCTTGGCCCGCTGAACGCGGCAGGAGATGTTTGCAGCATTGCGTTGCAGCTCTAAAAAAGCTGATTCGCTGCCGTATTCCGATAAGGTGGAGATAAAGGTTGCCAAGAAAATAGCGATTGCAATCCCAACCGCCTCAAACCAATCGGCATCATGAAACAGAAATAAAACATTTACGACCAATGCCACCATAAGTATTTTAATGATCGGGTCGCCGAAACTACTCAAAAATTGCAGAAGAAAGTTCTTGCGTTTCTTTCGGGATAACAGGTTGGGGCCGTATTTTTTGCGGGAGGCACGCACCTGCTCCTCGGTCAACCCCATTTTGCCTTTATGTTCTCTCATGGAGTGCTCCTTTTCACATAACTTTAATTCAATTTATGCGATGGAGGGCACTTATATAACAATTTGTCCCCGTAGAAGGTACTCTACGGGGACAAATATTATGTAAACTTATCAAGCAGTTGGTCGATGTTTTCGTCGGAATATTCGATCTCGGCGGAGTAGAGCCGCGCAATCTCGATCAATTGATCCATAGAATGG
>JAFSBD010000336.1 GCA_017442025.1 Clostridia bacterium | reverse complement strand
CTGATGGCGGCCACTGCAATGATGATGCCGTCGTCGGCAAGAATGCGGCGATCCCGCAGGACAATGTTGCCCACATCCCCGATGCCTGCGCCATCGATCATCACCGCGCCTGCCTGCACGCTGCCATTGAGCTTGGCGGATTTTTCCGAAAGCTCTAAGATGTTGCCGTTGGCACCGACAAAGATGTTTTGCTCCTCGATGCCTGTTTCCATCGCCAGCTGGGCGTGGGCGGCCAGATGATGATATTCGCCGTGAACCGGCATAAAGAATTTCGGCTTTGCCAGCCCCAGGATCAGCTTAAGCTCCTCCTGGCAGGCATGGCCCGAAACATGGATATCCGCCATTTTATTATCCACAACGGTAGCGCCCAGCTTTTCCAGCTCGTTGGCCACGCGGCTGACCAGCCGCTCATTGCCCGGAATGGGGGAGGCGGAGATAATGATCAGGTCGTTGGCGTTGACCGAGATGGTGCGATGGTCGGAAAAGGCCATGCGGTAAAGGGCACTCATCGGCTCGCCTTGGGAGCCGGTGGTGATGAGGGTGATCTTATTGGGCGGGAATTTGGAGACCTGCTCCAAGGGGATCAGCGTTCCTTTGGGAATTTTAAGATAGCCCAGCTCATGGGCGACCGCGATAACGCTCTCCATCGACCGCCCGGAGGTGGCCACCTTGCGGCCGTAATGCACCGAGGCATCGATGATCTGCTGCACCCGATGGACGTTTGAGGCAAAGGAGGCAACGATGATCCGCTTCTCCTGCGCCCCTTCAAAGATGCTGAAAAGCTGTTTGCCCACCTTCTTCTCCGAAAGGGCGATGCCCGGCCGACCGGCGTTGGTGGAATCGCTCATCAGCAGGAGGATCCCCTCCTTGCCCAGCTCGCCGATCCGCGCCAAATCGATGGAGCGGCCGTGGATGGGGGTGGTATCGATCTTAAAGTCGCCGGTATGAAGGATGGTACCGATGGGGGTCTTGATAGCAAAGCCTGAAGCGTCGGGGATGGAATGGTTCACCTTGATGAACTCCACCTTGAAGCAACCCCGCTCGATTACCGAACCGTGCTTGGTCTCGATCAGCATGGCGCTCTTCTCCATCCGATGCTCCGCCAGCTTGCGGCGCACCAACCCGAGGGTGAGTTTATTGCCATAGACCGGCACATTCATTTCTTTCAAAACATAGGGCAGAGAGCCGATATGGTCCTCATGGCCGTGGGTCAGGAAGATGCCCCGCACCTTGCTGATATTTTTGCGCAGATAGGAAATATCGGGAATCACCAGATCCACGCCCGGCATATCGCTGTCGGGGAAGGCCATGCCGCAATCGATGAGGATGATATCGTTTTCATATTCAAAGATCGTCATGTTCTTGCCGATCTCATCCAGGCCCCCTAAGGGGATGATCTTCAGTTTGGATTTGGCCTTGCGCTTTTTGGGCGCGGGATTGGCCGCGGCCGTTTTTTTCTTGGCAGGCTGTTTTTTTGCTTGGGAGGCGATGCGCTCTTCGGGCAGGGCATTGCCCCGCTTGCCTCCTGCCGCACGGATCAGGTCGTTATTATTAATGAGCTCCTCTAAGTTCAGCCGCTCGGCGGGGCGAGGACCTTTTTTGGCCTTGCGCGCCTGCTGGCGGGCTTTGGTTTGGGTTTTGGTTTTTTCCATATATTCTCCTTTCCAGACAACACAATAAAAACCCATTTGAAAATACCGTTTTCAAACAGGGATGATGAAGCTTCCCATGGGCGTTCAAGAAGCTTATTTAATCAAAGCGGAAGAGGCTCCGCATTACATACGTAATGTCAGTTTACCATATTTTAGCCGAAAGTGCAAGATTTTATTCAGGGATATAAATTGCGCCGCGGCGATAGTCCTCCCCGGCGGGGAGAGGCTCCATAAGCCAACTGCACCAAAGGTCGGTGGCCAGCCGCTCCATTTCAAAAAAGGCAGGGCTTGCCGCCTGGCATTCCCGCCCGCTTTGGCAAAGGGGAAGGGCGGCGGTGGTGCGCAGTTGCTTTAGGAGGGTGCGCCCCCGCTCTCCAAAGGCCAGCACCCGCAGATAGGGCGCATCCTGCTCCGGCAGGCCCGCGGGCAGGCCCAAGGCGGCGCTGGCAACAGCGCGGCGGAGCTTGGCGTGGGAATAACGCTTGGTTTTGATGGTATCATATAAAGTGGGCAGAGTGGCGCATTCCGCCAAGGCGGCTAAAATGCGGTTTTCCAGCCCCTCGGAAATGTTTGCCGTTGCCTTCAGTTGCTCGGCGGTTTTGGTTTTCAGCAGAGTCAGCATCCCCCGTTCGGCGGTTTCGGTTGAGAGCATGGGGCCTTGTTCGCAGGGGCAAAATTGCCCGAAGGTCTCGGGATGTTGGCGGATATGGGAGGCGGAGGCAATATTGCCGATGGGTGCGCCGTCGTGGGGCGCGGTGCGGCGGATGCCTTGAAAAGCGAGCCCTTTTTGCAGGCAGGCGCGGATATAGCCGCAGGCCAAAAGATTATTGGGGCTGCGCAACTGCGCGGCATCCTCGGGGCAGAGCGCCTCGAGGGCGGCCTGGCGGGCGGCGCCATAGGAAAGCCCCCGCTCTAAATTCTCTTTCATCAAGGGGGAGAGGGTCTCCTCCGAAAGGCTTGCCAGGCGAATTAGGCCCTCGATGGACTCGGATTCGGTGCCAAAGGCCAAGGTGGCGGGCAGGCCCAATGCCGCCGCCAGTTCCACGCCCTTGGCGGCAAAGCGATCCCCATCGGAAAGGGCAAAGGGGAGCGGCAGTTCAAAAACGATATCTGCCCCATGGCGCACCGCGGCCGCCGCTCGCTCCCATTTATCGAAAGCGGCCGGCTCTCCCCGCTGGACAAAACTGCCGCTCATGAAGTAGACCGTATAGTCCTCATCCCCGCGGGGCAACTGCGCTAAAAGGTAGCGGTGCCCGTTATGAAAGGGATTAAATTCAGAGATCACAGCGTAAATCATCCAAAACCCATTCCTTTTCTGAAAAAACGGTTGAAACTTTCTGTTCTCTATTATATAATGAATAGATGGAAAATAAAAGGATTTTTTTCAAAGGAGATAAAATACCATGAAAATTTTAGTTATCAACGCCGGCAGTTCTTCCCTCAAATATCAGTTGATCGATATGGAAAACGAGAGCGTGCTGGCCAAAGGCCTTTGCGACCGCATTGGGCTGGACGGCAAGTTTGTTCATAATGCCAACGGCGAGAAGCTGGAGCTGGATCATCCCATGCCCAACCATGCCGAGGCCATCAAGGTGGTGCTGAGCCATCTGACCGATGCCAAGTGGGGCGTCATCAAGGATGTTTCCGAGATCGCGGCGGTGGGCCATCGCACCGTTCATGGCGCGGAGACCTTTGTGGAAGCCACCGTTATGGACGATGAGAAGGTCAACGTTCTGGACGGTCTGGCCGAGTTTGCTCCCCTGCATAATCCCCCGGCTGTTACCGGCATCCGCGCCTGCATGGAAGTGATGGGCAAGGACGTTCCCCAGGTAACCGTTTATGATACCGCGTTCCACTATGGCATGCCCAAGACCGCGGCCATCTATCCCATCCCCTATGAGTATTATGAGAAATACGGTATCCGCCGCTATGGCTTCCATGGTACTTCCCATGGCTTTGTTTCCGAAGAGTGCGCAAAGCTGCTGGGCAAGGATATCAAGGACCTGAAGATCATTACTTGCCATCTGGGCAACGGCTCTTCCATCACCGCGGTGGACGGTGGCAAGTGCGTGGATACCTCCATGGGCTTTACTCCCCTGGCCGGCTTTATGATGGGTACTCGCTGCGGCGATATCGATCCCGCTGTTGCCATGTTCATCATGAATAAAGAGGGTCTCACCCCCGATGAGATGAACAATATCATGAATAAAAAGAGCGGTGCGCTGGGCGTTTCCGGCGTGTCCAGCGATTTCCGCGATCTGGATGCGGGCGCAGAGGAAGGCAACGAGCGTTGCCGCCTGGCTTTGGATATGTTTACCTATCAGGTAACCAAGTTCATCGGCTCCTATGCCGCCGCCATGGGTGGGGTGGATGCCATCGTCTTTACCGCAGGTATCGGTGAAAATAACGCCGCCATGCGGGAAGATATCATTAAGAACTTCGCCTTCCTGGGCGCGGCCATCGATCCCGAAAAGAATAAGAAGCGCGGGGAAGCCTGCATTGTCAGCACCGAGGACTCCAAGGTGAAGGTCTGCGTGATCCCCACCAACGAGGAGCTGGCCATCGCCCGTCAGACATTGGCGGTTATCTCCAAGTAAATTCTCCTTCTCCTGAAAGGAACAAACGGTCATGTTTGAGATTAAATTCAATAAAAAGATCTTTCGGACCTTCTGGATGAAGTTCCTGCTCTCCTTTCTGGCCACCTTTTTGGTGCTGGGCGGGGTGTTGCTGGGGCTGTATACCTATGTCTTCGGCAGTTTGAATGTGGATGAGGACCTTACCCAAGAAGAGGTCGGCATCCAGGCGCAGGACTATCATTCCAAGAGTATCGTTAATATCGCCCTTTTCGGTATCGATACCACCGATAGCGGGATGGAAGGCCGAAGCGACAGTATCATTGTCGTTACCTTGGATCATAAGAAGAAGGAAGTCCGCCTTTCAGCCATTGAGCGGGATACCTATGTGAAGATCGAAGGGCACGGTAAGGATAAGATCAACCACGCCTATGCCTTCGGCGGTCCGCAACTGGCCGTCAAGACGTTGAACCAAAACTTTAATCTGGACATCACCGACTATGCGGTGGTCAACTTCACCAACATGGTGAAGGTGATCGATACGCTGGGCGGGGTGCGGATGGAGGTCCCGGAAAAATACTTGCGGGAAGTCAACGCCATGATCAACGACTATAATATTCGCTATAAAACCAAAGTGCCCGCCATCCAGAAGGGCGGCGAGCAGCTCTTGCAGGGTGCGCAGGCGCTCTGCATGGCGCGGGTGCGCAAATCGGTGGGCGGAACCAGCGTGCGGGCCAGTATGCATGAGATCATTCTCAATGCATGCCTGGCGCGGGTGAAGGAAAAGAGTATTCTGGAATATCCCAATATCGCCAAAACCCTGCTTTCCCTGGTCCAGACAACCCTCAATTCCGGCGAGGTTACCTCCGTCGCCATGAAGGTGGTGCTCTCGGGCTATACCATCCGCCAGGCGGTCTTTCCCCTGCAACAGGATTGGATCAATTCGGGCAATATGATCGATGGGGTCTGGTATCGGCTGTATAGAGTGGAAAAAGGAAACCAGAATATCCGCAACTTTATCTACGAAGGAACCTTGCCCGAAGGGGTGGAATAAAAAAATAAAATTGGGGCTTGATTTTAGCGAAAATGTATGATATTATATTATTCGCTTTGAGAAAGCCCCAATGTATGCGCTGGTAGCTCAGCTGGATAGAGCGTCTGACTACGGATCAGAAGGTCGGGAGTTCGAATCTTCTCCAGCGCGCCAATAAAAAAAGACCACACCGTCCGGTGATGGTCTTTTTTTATTGACGCGCTTCCGAAGATTTGAACCATTTTGCAAAGCAAAATGGTTCGTTGAGGCAGCCGCCCATCGATAATGGGCGGACTGCCGTGTCTCGGAGCGTATCGATTTTTCGTCAAGCCGCCGACCTGCGGCTCGAAAAATCGGTGCGGCGGAGAGTATCTTCTTTGTCTGCAATCTTCCTTTTCGCACAAGCATTTACAATTGCCCCATTCCGCCGCGCATCGCGCGGCTCTATCTTTTTAAATCTTCATTTGCCATCTCACTTCTTTTATGCTAAAATAACCTCATGAACAAACTTACTTCTCAAAAGATCGCCGATTTTGCCAAGGGCGAGTATCATATTGCGGTGGTGGATCAGATCGATTCCACTAATCGGGCGGTGCGGACGATGGCGGAGGCCGGAGCCCCGGAAGGCACCGTTCTTTTTGCTGAGCAACAAACCGCAGGGAAGGGGCGGATGGGCCGTTCCTTTTTCTCTCCCGCGGGGAGCGGTCTTTATTTTTCGATCCTCCTGCGCCCCCAAGGGAAGGTGGCCGATCCGCTGAAGATCACCGCCGCCGCAGGAGTGGCGGTTGCCGAGGCGGCGGAGGCCGTTTTAGGGATCGATCTGCAGATCAAATGGGTCAACGATCTTTATCTTGCCGATAAAAAGGTTTGCGGTATTTTGGCCGAAGGGGCGTTTGATGCGAAGGGCGGGCTGAACCATTGCGTTTTGGGCATTGGGATCAATGTCTTCGCCCCGAAGGAAGGGTTTGGTTCGCTGGAGTCTATTGCGGGCGCGCTGGCGGAAGAGTCGCTCGGAGAGGATCTGCGGGCGCGGCTGGCCGCGGCGGTGCTGGATCGCTTTTTTGCTTGGTATTCCCGCCTGGAGGATGGGGCGTTGATGACCCAATACCGCCAACGCTCCTATCTGCAGGATCGGTGGGTTACCGCCCTAAGGGGGAATGAGCGGATCGAGGGGCGTGTAGTTGGCATCCGTGAGGATGGAGCGTTGCTTTTAGAGGATGCGGATGGTGTGCGCCACGCCTTTTTATCGGGCGAAGTGCAGTTGGAGAATTACCGATGAAGGGCGTCTCACGCGGAATGATCCGCGCGGGGGTGTTTTGCGCGTTGATCGCAGTCTGTTCCCAGGTGGCTTTGCCCCTGCCTGCAGGGATTCCCATCACATTGCAAACCTTGGCAGTCGCCCTTTGCGGCTATAGCCTGGGTTGGAAATGGGCGAGCGCGGCGGTGGCGGTCTACCTGCTTTTGGGCGGGATCGGCTTGCCCCTCTATTCGGGCTTCGCGGGCGGTTTCGGCTGGCTGTTCGGCGGGCCGACGGCAGGGTTTTTATGGGGCTTTTTGGTGGTGGCGGCCTGTTGCGGCCTGCCGCTTAAAAACCGCCCTCTTTCGGTGCTTGCGGGGATCGGCGGGATGCTGGCCTGCCATCTGCTGGGAGTGGTATGGTATGGGCAGATTACCGCCCAAGGCCTTTGGCCGAGTTTTTTGGCGGTTTCGATGCCCTATCTGCTCAAGGATGTGCTTTGCGTTGCCTTTGCCGCGTGGCTGGCAAATAAATTGGGATTTTTCAAAAAAAGATATTGACAAAACCCGCCCGAGTGATTATACTATTTAAGGTAACGATGCGAGTCGCTATCAACAAAGGCGGCGAATACGCTGGCGTAGCTCAATTGGCAGAGCAGCTGATTTGTAATCAGCAGGTTGATGGTTCGATTCCGTTCGCCAGCTCCATATGGGAGAGTTCCCGAGTGGCCAAAGGGGGCAGACTGTAAATCTGTTGCATCTTGCTTCCGTGGTTCGACTCCACTCTCTCCCACCACCGAATCAGGGCAGTCCGAAAGGACTGCCCTTATTCGTTGGTGGGAGCTGCGGCTTCGAATGATTTTTCCTTTAGGAAAAATCGTTCGTCGCAGCAGCCGCAACGCCGCGATAGGTGTTGCGGACTGTGAAGTCTCGAGCACAGCGATTTTTTCGTTTGCCGCTCGGAGCGGCCGAAAAAATGCTGAGCGCAGAGTATCCACTATGCTTTGGAATTTCTTCATCTCTGCTTTCTTTCAAAAGTGCCCCCTACCGCCGCCCAACGGGCGGCTTTTATTTTTCAATAATAGAACACAGAATGAGTTATCAACTCAAACAACAGATGAAAACTGGTTAGTGTATAATTAATGGCG
>JAFSBD010000335.1 GCA_017442025.1 Clostridia bacterium | reverse complement strand
TACAATTAAATTGTACTATATCTTTTCCCTTGCGCTTGGAGTACAAATGAATTGTACTAAATCGGCCGGCTACAGCATCTTCATCCAAAAGATGCTGGCCTCTGCAGAATAGGAAAAGCATCCCGATTCATTTCGGGATGCTTTTGCTTATGGTCAATATTCGTGTCTTGTTTCATCGGAAAGATAGTCCCGAATACATTTTCCCATCTTTCTTTTAAAGACCGACCGGAAATAACCGACCTCTGAAAAACCGCAGCGGGCGGCGATCTCTTTTTGGGAAAAATAGTTGGTCTCCAAAAGGGACTTTGCATACTGAATACGCAGTGTATCGAGATATTCCTTGGGAGAGGTACCGTAGATCCGATGAAATTCACGGCGGTAATAGGCCGAAGAAACGCAAGTCTGCTTCGCCAGATCTTCGATGGATAATTGGGGATTCCAGAAGTTTTGCCGCATATACTCCGCGGATTCGATAATTCGGTTATCATTTGGATTTGCGGTAAACCCCACATCGCGGGTAAGCTCCGATAAGATCTCATATACCACCGCCGTGATCCGATATGTGGACCCGACCTCATTTTCATATTTCAGCGTCAACGCTTTTGTGAAAAAATTCTTATATTTTTCAGGTTCGGGAACCTTAAACACCTGGATTTCTTCCATCGCGTAGTTGAGCATTTGAAAATGGATGACCAGGATATCTTCCTCCAGATTATTCCGCTCATACGCAACGCCCTCGGGGATGATGCAAATACTTCCCGGCTCAAAAGAAATGGTTTTATTTTTGCAAAGATACTTCCCCGGCGTTTTTAACCGCAACGATATCGCCGAGTAGTTCCGCGCGGGAACGAAGATCTTTTCCCGTTTTTGATGATAATTCAAAACGTCTGTAACAGAAATTGCCAGATTTTCGGGCAGCATAGGATCACCTCCATTCTATTTTAACGGCAATAGTATCGAAAATCAAGTGTTTCATAGCGAAAAAACCATTGATTACTATCAAAAATTATATATAATCAAACTATAAAAATAGTGAGGTGAAAATATGAATTTTTGTTCGAACCCTTCCGATTTAAAAATCACAGATATGCGTTTCGTTGATATAGACGGCGCACCGAAAAGATGCACCATCTTAAGAATCGATACCAACCAAGGCATCAGCGGCTTTGGCGAGGTGCGCGATGCATCTTCGAAGACCTATGCCCTGATGCTCAAAAGCAGAATTTTAGGGGAAAACCCCTGCAATGTGGATAAGATCTTCCGCAAGATCAAGCAATTTGGCGGTCCTTCCCGCCAGGGCGGCGGCGTTTCCGGCATCGAGATCGCCTTATGGGACTTGGCCGGTAAGGCCTACGGCGTACCGCTTTACCAGCTGCTGGGCGGAAAGTTTCGGGATCAGGTGCGGGTTTATTGCGATACCGACGTTGACGGTAAGCACACAGGCCGCGATATGGGCCTTGCGCTGAAAAAGCGCATGGATATGGGCTTTACCTTCCTTAAAATGGATTTGGGCATCGGCCTGCTTTTGGATGAACCCGGCACGCTCAATGCCCCCTTGGGCTTTATTGAGGATATGAAAAAATATGCAAGTCATATCCTGAATGTCCAGGGCGGATCGGTTACCGCCGATATGGTAAAGCATCAAAAGAGTTATTCCATTGTTACTACCGCACATCCGCATACAGGAATTCACCTGACCGAAAAAGGTCTCGATTTCCTCGAAAACTATATTAAAGAGGTCCGAGAAGTGATCGGCTACGAAGTACCTCTTGCGATCGATCATTTCGGCCACATCTGCGTGGAAGATTGCATCCGTTTTGCAAGAAGGATGGAACCCTATAATCTTGCTTGGATCGAGGATATGGTGCCTTGGATGTATACCGACCAGTATGTGCGGCTTAAAAATGCCACAACGATCCCGATTTGTACCGGCGAGGACATTTATCTTAAAGAGGGCTTTGAAAACCTTATCAAAGCAGGCGGTGTTTCGGTCATTCACCCTGATATTTTGACCTGCGGCGGTGCATTGGAGCTTAAAAAGATCGGCGACATTGCCGATGAATACGGTGTTGCCACCGCAATTCACATGGCTGAGAGCCCTGTGGCTTGCCTTGCGGCAGTGCATACCGCCGCGGCCATGCACAATGTTTTGGCCCTTGAATTCCATTCGGTGGATGTTCCCTGGTGGGCAGATATGGTAACCGGCATTGAGAACCCCCTCTTCAAGGATGGGTTCATCAAGGTGCCCGAAAAGCCGGGGCTCGGCTTTGATGATCTCAACGAAGAGGTGCTCCGCGCCCATATCAATCCTCAAATTCCCGGCTATTTTGAGCCGACCGACGAATGGAATAAAGAATTTTCCAACGATCGGATCTGGAGCTGAGTATGGGAATGGAAATAAAAGATTTTTGCGGCGAAGGGTATCAACCCCTGGCTGCATATAACGGTTGGCGCGTGGCGATGGTTAATTACTGCGAACGGCTGCGGGAAGAAAATATCCTTCGCGTAGAACGCCATTTAAAAACCGATGAGGTATTTATTTTGCTTTCCGGCAAAGCCGTTTTGCATATCGGGAAAGAGTTAAAAAGGGTTCCCATGGAGTTGGGAAAGATCTATAACGTAAAATGCGGCGAATGGCATTGCATTACCATGGAGCCCGGCGCAAAGGTTGCGGTAGTTGAAAACGACGATACCTCGGATGAAAACTCGGAAAAATATTTTTTTAAAAAGGATGAACTATGAATTATAACGACAGAGAAAGAATAATCCGTTTAACGCCCCTTTGGAAGGGCGAAAGATTGCCCGACGGCAGACCGAAGGTTGAGGACAAGTATCTTGATGCACTCTACGGTATGACCCTGGAAGAGGTCTGGAAGCCCATCTTTGTTCTGGGCTATGAGCATCAGTTTGTGGGCGGCGGGCTGGCACCGATGCAAACGTTACATAACGATGACCGAAAATTAGTCGGCCGAGCGGTTACCTGCACCTATTGCCCCACCCGCCCCGATCTGCATGAGGTGCAGTTTGAAAAAGGCAAAGAGGACGGCTTGCAGGGCAACTATAATCAATGGGTGATCGACCATCTCTATGAGCGTGATGTTGTCGTCTGCGATATGTATGATAAAATCTATAAAGGCACCTTCCTGGGCGGCAATTTGACGACCGCTTTGCAAAAGCGCACCAAAAACGGCGGTGCTGTCGTTTGGGGCGGGATTCGGGATGTGGAGCAGATGAAAAAAGTTCCTGATGTTCAAGTTTACTATAGAGGCATCGATCCCACCCCCATTCGTGAGTTCGTTATGAAGGATTGGAATGATATCACCAACTTCGGCGGCGCAGTCTGCCTGCCGGGCGACGTTGTTTTCGGCGCGGGCGGCGGCGTGCTCTTTATTCCCTCCCATCTGGTTGCCGACGTTGTGGAAGGGGCGGCCAAGACCCACGTTAAAGATGATTTCGGTTTTGAAATGATCTGCCAAGGGAAATTCACCACCGCCCAGATCGACCGCAATACCTGGAGCGAAGAAATGCTGGATATGCTGGTGGACTGGATCCAAACCGACCCCAGAGGCGAGGAATATCGGGATCTGGATTGGAGCAAGGAATATGACCTTGCCCGCAACGGCGACCCCAACGATACGCAGACTGCCTTATAAATTTTGTTTTAAAACAGGGAGCCGCAATGATGCTGAAAACTACCGAAAAAATCATCGATCGCTATATCGAAGAAGCGTTGCTTGAAAACATTGCCATCCGCATCGGCCGCAACAAAACGGTGCTGGCAGAGGTTTATCGATCCAAAAAAGGAACGATCGATAGCACCACCCTTTTTGATATGGCATCTGTTACAAAGATCTTATCCGTAACGATGCTGGCTTTAATGGCAATGGATCGCGGGCGGCTCTCGATGGAGGATAAGGTCTCCCTCTTCTTTGATTATGAAGGGCCTCTTACGATCAAGCATCTGCTGACCCATACCATGGGGATCGGCCATAAAAATTTATGCGTCGACGGGATGACCTACGATCATATCGGGGAGCATATATTGTCCATCCCGCCCGATATCGCTGTCGGCAGTGATGTGCAATACAGTTGCCCCGCCTTCATCCTTATGGGGAAGATTCTTGAAAAGCTTTACGGTAAACGTTTGGACGTCCTTTTTGATGAACTTATCGCCAAGCCCCTGGATATGAGCCGCAGCTCCTTCCTTCCGATTGCCGGCAAAAGCAAATTCATCAACAGCAATATCAAAAAAGAGGACCTGGGAAAAGTAAACGATTATAATTGCCGCTTTTTGGGCGGCGTTGCAGGAAATGCCGGGATTTTTTCCTGCGTTGATGACCTTTCCAAATTTATAGCCATGCTATCGGCGCAGGGTGCCCCCCTTATTTCGAAAAAAACATGGCAAGCGGCAACCCAAAACCATACCCCCGGCATGAGTGAATCCCGCGGCCTTGGCTTTCTTTATGTGGATAAGCGGTATCCCCAAACAGGCGAACTGTTTGCGGAAGGGTCCATCGGTCATTGCGGCCATACCGGTCAATCCATCTTTTTAGATCCCAAAACCGGACTATATGTTATCCTTTTATC
>JAFSBD010000334.1 GCA_017442025.1 Clostridia bacterium | reverse complement strand
AGCCGCAATGGCACCGTTCATCATCGTTACCGCTGAACCCTCCGCCAGATCCAGCATGGTGCCGGTCAGTTGGGTGGAGATGGTATGGTCCGCCAGATCAATGATCTTTTGCTTGCCGGCGGCCACCGTGATCTTATCATAAACGTCAAGATCGCTCGACAAAACGATCATATTATGGGTATCATCGGCCAAAGCCGCCCGCAGCTCCTCCTCGTTATTGGTGGTTGCGACCGTTAATTTCTTCTGCTCCGCAACCACATTCAGGTTGGTGCTGAACTTGCGCTTGGCGGCATCGGCATTGCCCAGATTGGTATCAAACACGGTTTCCGATTCGATCTCGCTCAGGGTGCAGCAATACATCCAGACACCGTTGCCGCTATTGTCCACCGAAACGGGATAGTAGATCTTTCCATTAACCTCTCTCGGTGCGCCGACCGTTCCTGCATAGCCATCCGATTGGCTTAATTTTTTAATAAATGCTTCGGCGGTGGTGGTTCCGTCCACCGTCTTTAATTGATCGCCCTGAAAGGTGGCGGCATCAAAATCATAAGTGATGGGGCGCAGATATTCGGTAACGGTTGCACCCTCATTGGTTACCGTTCCGTTGAAATAGTAGCCCAGAACGTCATAGACCCATTCCCACATCAAGGTTGCGCCATTGCCCTGCTCGCCCAACTGCAGTTTCTGCTTGGCAAGCACGGTATAGGTATAATCCTCCATGCTGTTGAGATAGATCCGCTCGGCGGTCTCCCCATTGCGGGCAACCGCATCATCGATATAAAAATAGAGGCGTTTGCGCATATCGGCAAGCTCGTTATAAAGAGAGACCTTGCTGATATTGAGGCGGACATCGATCAGCCCCTCGCTGGAGTTATAGACCTCCACATTCAGCGCACCCTTTTCGCCGGGCGCAGCGTTGGTCAGCTCGCTTTGGAGATCGACGCTACTGTCCATCCCCCATTCCGAAACGTTGAAGATCAGGCCGGTGGATTGGATCACATTGGTATGCCAGGCGGCAGTCATGGCGAAGACCATCGCGGTGGTCAGCACCAAAGCGACCCCTGCCAGCGAAAGCTTGCCGATCAAAGACCGTTTGAGCTTTTGCTCCGGCGTTTCATCCTCACTGCCGAAAAGGATCTTAACCGAGATCCATTCCCAGACCTTCCGCAGTTTTTCCGCCAAGAGCTTGGCCAGGCCCTTAACCTTTTGCTTTTTCTCCTCCAACGGGAGGCTCCAAAACGCCTTGGTCCTTTGAAGCAGGTGCAGACTCTTCAGCCACAGCACCAGGCTGCGGCTCTTCGCTATGATCTTTTTGAGGATTTCTTTCCACATCCTGCTCCATCTCCTTTCTCAGTTCTTCTTCAACCTTTTGATAAAGCTCCGCATATTCCTGCTCCGAAAGAGCGGACGGAGTTGCGCTACCTTGCGCATCCAATTCTTTTTTTGCGGCGGCAATGGCCTCTTTCATGCCCTTCATGGCATCCCGAAAGATCCATCCCGCGATCAGAATGACCGGAAGAATAATACATGCCAAGAATCCGAAATCGCTGGTTAGAAAACGAATCAACTCTGCCATTTTACTCCCATCTCCTGTATAATTTGTAACGCGCCCAACAATTTGCTTTTCCGTTACCGGGTTGGGATCGGCGGTGGGGTTTGCATCCCCTTTGGTTTGCAAAGCGCGGCTGCCGTCGGGCATCTGATAGATCGCCACCACCCGATGGGTGATGATCGCAGGGCCCAGCCCCGGCTCATTGGATCGGTAACAGATAATATCACGCTCTTGGATCTCTTCCATCTCCACTTGCTTTGCGATCAGCAAAGCCCCCACCGGGATCTCCGGCTCCATACTGCCTGTAACCACGCGAAAAACGCTGGTTCCAAAGATGGAGACATATCCCGCCGAAAGGGTTTGGAGGGTGAAGAAGAGGCAACAAGCAACGGTAATGATCAATAGCAAGGTGGTAAATCCCGAGACCAGCCGAAGGTTCAGCCGCCTTTGGATTTTTTTCAATATGCTCACACGCCACCTTCTTTCAACTGCCGCTTCCTGCCAATTCCAGATTTAAAAGCAATCCGCCGCCCGCCTTGATATTGGCGCAATCGGCATCCTGCCCTTCGATCCATAGAAACATTCTGATCCGCTGGGGAACATTCTTTTCCAGTTCGATAACAACAACATCGTCGGTCGCTCCCGCGGTGGAAAGCCCGCCGAGAAGCTCCGGCTCCACCACACCGTTTTGGGCGGCGGCGCGGATCAGATCGTCGCTCTTTTTAATAAAAGAGCCTTTGTCCAAAAGGCTGCCGCATTGGTAGCCCAGATAGTTGCGATAAAATTCATCGGCCATCTCTTCGGCATTTTTGGCATGGTTGCCGAGCAGATAAGCCTGAAACATTTGTTCCAACTGATATTCCCCGTCGGTTTTCAGCCAATCGGTAGATTTTTGCGCGGTTGTCTGCGCCGAAACGTCCACCGGCTGAGCCACACCGTCCACATTCCCGATGGGAAGGGTGGTGATATAACTGCCGTTCGGGCAAAGTTTATATTCCAGCCCATCGCGGGAAAGGGCATAGACCCCCTCCTCCTTATGGCAATCGGCGTTGGGTTCATAGATGGTAAATTTGGCGGGATAACTGTTCCATTCCTCGCCCTTTTCCTGATAAATGCCCTTGAGCGAGCGGTATTTTTCGTTATACCAGCCGGTTTCAACATACTCGTTCATGGAAGAATCGGTCAGCTTCTGGTCGTTGGCCAAAAAACCGACCCTTGCGCAGGTGGCGGTCCCTTGGGTGGAAAAATCCAAGGTATATCCACCCTCGCCGTCTTCCTTCACTTCCGGCAGGCTGACAAGATAACTGCCGCCGTTGCCCGCCCCTGCCGAAACCCGCAGGTTGCAATGGTTGGGCGATACTACCCAGAAATCCAGATAGGCATAACCGCCCTGCACCGATTGATCGTCGGGCAATGCAGTGGCGTTGCCGTATTGAAGGGTGTTATCCTGCAGAAAATCCTCCTCGGCATTGGCCTGCCCGCTTTCGGCATAGTTGGGGAAATACCAATGGATGCCATCGGCGGTGGAAACGGGGGAAAGATCCACCAGCTCCCGCAGGTATTCATAACCTGCCGCCTTGGAGAAATTCAGAGTATCGGAAAATTCCCCGGGATGATGGACCGCTGCGCCGTCTACCGTCTTGCTGATATCGGGCGCGACCAGAATGGTATTTTTACTGCCGATATTGATCTGCAAACCCGCCACCGACGGGGCGGTGGAAAGATTCAGCCAGGCATAAGAGGATGCCACAACCACCACCAAGGTGATCACCGCCGAAAGGGCGATGGCGATCAGTTTGATGAGATTTTTATTCATCGCGCATCCCTCTTCTGGCGGCGCAGGCGGCGTTGCTCCTCAAACTGCTCCCGCTCGGCCTTTAATTGATCCAGATAGGCCTTGCGCTCCTGCCGCTGGGCGGCAAGCTCTGCGGCAAAGCCATTGATAACAACAATGATCGGAGCCAGAACTTCTTCGTCCTCCTTGCGCTGGGCTTGCTGCTGCTTTTGCTTCTGCTCCAGGCGGAGGCGTTCCTCCTCCTTGCGGGCAAGCTCTAACCGCTCCTGCTCCAGCTGCAAGCGGCGGCGTTCCCGCTCAGCCCGCTCCAGCCGCCGCTGCTCGGCGGCCTCCAGTTCCTCCACCGCGTTGGTGAAATCGGAACGGTCGGCTGTTTTTTCCTTTTTGGCCGCTTGGGCGCGGGCCGCCAACTGATCGGGCAGGGCGCGCAGGAACTTCTCCAGCTCCTTGCGATACCGCGCGGCATGGCGGCGGTCTTCGTTCTCCTGCTCCAGCTGCTGCACCCGCAGACGCTCTTCTTCCGCCTCTTTTTCGCGGCGGATACGCTCTTTTTCGGCCTCCCGCTCTTGGCGGATGCGCTCTTTTTCTTGCTCTTTTTCCAGGCGGAGGCGTTCTTCCTCCTCCTTCTTTTTGCGTTGCTGCTCCTCCACCAAGCGGCGGCGTTCCTCCGCCTCTTCCCGCATCAACTGCTCCTTGGTGAGCTCTTCGATCAGCACCTTGCGGACTTCGATATCCGGCAGGTCATAATCCTCGGTCAGCTCCTCCACGATCTCGCGGATAAACTTGGGCTTGAGGGTGCGCTTGCGCTGTTTTAAGGGCGCGGGGATGCGGCGATCCTCCTCCGCCTCCAGATAACCCTTCAAAACAATATAGTGATACATTATATTATGGAAGAGATCCTGCTGGAATTGCTCGGAGATGGCGGGGTTTTGCTCGGTAACCTTCACCGCATAGCCGACATCATCATACTGCTTTAAGAATTCCCAAAGCTTATTAATAGCCTTATAGTCGGTATTTTTCTTTAAGACATTGGTCTTAACGATAGTGCCCTTCACCCGCGGCAGACGCGCCATTTGCTGAGCAAAGGGGGTCGCCATAAACATGGTAAGGACGCGGTAAAGCCTTGCAACGCTTGCCAGCATATCGCCGCTCTTTTCGTCGATTTCCAAAACGCTTTCCTTTTCCTTGATATGCATAAACATATCGAAATGGATGGTTTCGCTGGCGCAATCGAGATCCGATTGCATCTTCAGCTTGGCGCCGAATTCATCCCCCATCGCATCGAAGAGGGCTTCATAACGGATCCGAACAAAATGGTGGGCGGATTCCAAAACCGTATAGACAAAGCGGTTTTCATAAAGGTCGGCGGAATCATCCCGCAGCTTTTGCATCAGCTTATTGGGCTTTACCTCATGGGTATCGTAATCATAGGAAGAAACAAGGTTTCCGTGCTGCGCCAGATGGCGGACAACATCCGAGCCGCCCTTTTTAGCATAGGCCACATTGACCACCAATTCTTCCTCTTTAATGACATTGCGGGGGTTGGATATGATGTTCTGAAAGCCGGTGAGGGCTTCGTCGATGGCATCCACCCATTTGGGGTCGATCACCTTTTCGCAACGGCGGTTGGAAAATTGGAATTCATTCTCCGCCTTTTGGATCATATCCATGAAAAATTCATAGAAATCCGAGCTGGCCAGGGTGCGAATGACCCCGCGGGCATACTTTTGATAGACGGCATCGATGGAGGCAGTCTTTTTTGCGTTGTTCTTATCGGCCATGGCCTGCTCCTTTCTTAGGATCCATTCCTATGTTAGTTTGAGTTCTTCTTCAAGGTATCAATATATTCCTTGCTGATCTTCATGGTATTTTTGCCAAAGACTTTATCAAGATAGGCACTGAATCGGGTCAGTTCGTCCCGCATAAAGCCCAGGCTCAAGGATTCGAACTTGCGCAGAACCTTTTTGGCAACAATGAAGTCGGTGGCCTCCAGCTCGGTGCCGCCGCAGGCGATCAGGCAGGGAACATAATCGCGGATCTGCTTCATAACGCGGTTACCGAAGGCCAGGCGGAAGTTCTTGATGAGATAATCATTGACCAGCTCCAGCTTATCCAAGGTCTCCTGGGAGATGGGATACTGCTCCTTGGCGGCGGCGAACACCTCGTTAAGATGGTCGGTGCTGATAAAGATCGGCTCGGTCTCTTCGCATTCAAAGGCATCGGCGCGGCTATCCAGATCGATGGGGATGGCGCGGTCGTAGACCTTATCGGCAACGGCGAAGGTAGAGTCGTCGTTATTAATGGTGCCGATGAACCAAAGGTTATTGGCAATGGAAAGCTTACCGTTTTGGATCAGGCAGGGATCGTTATCCCACATTGCGGTAACAAGATCGATCTTCCATTCGCTCTCCAGCGGCATTTCCAAAATGGAGAGGATCTCGGCGAAATAATATTCCACACGGGCGATATTCATTTCGTCCAGAATCACCATATGGGGATCGCGGTAGTAGTTGGCTTCATAGACCGCCCGCAGGAAATCGGTTTCGGTATAGGTCTTGGTAAATTCGTTGAAATAACCGTAGAGCTCGGTGCGTTCACGCCAGGAGGGCTGGACCGAAACAACGGTGGTATCCTTCTGAACAAACTTACCGAAGGCATAAGGCAGAGAGGTTTTACCGGTACCGGAAATACCCTGCAGGATAACGATCCGCGAGGTGCCCAGCGCCGCAATAAAGAAACGAATCAGCTCCAGATCATAATAAAGCCCCAGGCGGGAGGCGGCAAATTTACGGAACTGCTCGCAGAACTCCGCCAAGGTTATTTCCTTATTATATATAGGGGCCTCGTACTCGGTCTTATAATAGTTATCCACCGAGGTCAGCCGGAAGAAGCGGCTGTCGGCAGGATCCACGCAGGGGGAATCAAAGGTGTTGCGGTTGGAGGCAACCTCGGCAAGGTCGGTCTGCTCCTCTTCCTTCTCCTGATAGAGGGAATCCATCATTACCTCTTCGGGATCGATGCCCAGCTCCGCCACCTTGAGGGAAAGCAGTTTATCCTTCTCATAGTTGGCGCGGATCAGATCCCGCTGGAGCTGGCGCACCTGGCGCACCACCTCATCATGCTTTTTCACCGGCACGCGGAAGCGGAAAATATGGCGGAACAACCGCACCAAAAGCGCGATCAGCCCAATAATGAGCCCGATCAGGATCAGGTGGGTGATCAGCAAAAGGACCCAGTCCATCGTTCCGAAATCGGCGGAATGGGATTGGATCAGCTTCATCCGCATGGGGAAATTCAGCAGGTAGTTAAAGAAATTGAGCACAGCGAGCAGGACCTCCCATAATGCTTGGAAGATCCGCCCGATATCCTCATAAAAATAGCGAAAGAAATTGTCTAACACTTTTGGTTACCTCAGTCCTCGTTGGGGGTATCCTTGGCCTCATTTTTGGCCTGTTCCATCATTTCAGCGCGGATCTTTTCCCGCAGCTCGGCCTCGATGCGTTCCCGCTCGGCCTGCTTAAGTTCATCCTCACGGCGCTTTTGCTCCTCGATCAGATCCTCGGTGCGGCCACGCTCCTGCTCAAAGCGGATGCGGCTCTTAACATTCTGATACTCAAAGAGAACGCGGAAGAATTGGATCAACTGATAGAGCAGGAAGATCAATACCGGGATGACAACAACGATCAAAAATCCGGTACTGGTCTGCAGATAGTCGAAGGCCTTACCGACGCCGGGGATGCGGAAGGCATATTTGCCAACGATCTCCGATTCATGCACCGTCAGGGTATCGACCGTGGTGTTGTTATCACCCTTGGTGGCAAAGATCAGATAGCCGTTGCCGTCGTAGATCTCAACAATACGGTGGGTATTGAGAACCCGTTCGCCATCGATCACCGTCCAATAGGTGATGATGTCTTTCTTCTGCAGGGTGGCAGGATCCTTCACCGCTGTATCGATCACCAGGTCGCCGGGCATCAAGGTGTCATACATGGAGTCGGTCTGGATGGAGAACAGCCGCAGGCCCAAAACGCTGGGAACGCCGCTCCCCGAGGTCGATACATAAGAAACATAGGTCGCCAATACAGCCAGAATAATGGCAAACACCAAGACAACATTGATGACCGTGCCTAAAACCTTATTCTTTTTGGCGGGTTTTTCGGCTTCTTGCTCGTTGGCCTCATTTTCTGCCAGAGGGGATAGGATCTCTTTTTCCTTTTTTGTGCTCATAAAACCTCTCCTTTTTTTCATCTCCAAATCCTCGATTTGGGGGCATAACAAAAACAACCTCTCTCGTTGTTTTAATTCCGTTTTAAGGGATGGGGACTAATCCCGATCCGCTATCGGCATCGGCGGCAAATTGGATGTTGGCGGCGATCTGTGCGCCGCGGCCCAGAGCGTTAACGCAATCGGCATCCTTGCCCTCCAGCCAAATATAAATATCTATCTTTACCTTCTCCTCAGGGGAAAGGTCAAATAGGTCGTTTTCTCCTTCAAAATTGCCTGCGCGCCAGGCAAGAACGCCGCGCTCAATCGGCGCGCTCTCCTGCCAACGGAAGGTCTGCTGGCGGATCAGCCGCGCAGGCGGTGCAAGGCTTTCGGTTCCATCCACCGAGGGGGTCTCCAAAATGCCTTGGCTGCCGTCGATATGCTGATCGGCGTTGGGTTCATAGATATAAAAGGTCGATGGGCCACTCTCGCGGCCGTCGCCGTCTAATTTCGTGATGTTGAGACCGATGCGGGTGGCGTATTGGGCGCCATGCCCTCCATCGGTATGCTTTTTTTCTTCGGCATCCCATAAGGGCGTACCGATCAGATAGGTTCCGGCCAGGTTTTCTCCGTTGGCGGAAACCACTCCGGGGACCAGCCCCACCGAAACATCCTCGCCGGTGCGGCCGTAAAGGGTAAATTTAATGTAGTGGCCATCCCGACTGTTGATGTCCATTTCGTCCGATAGGGCAATGCCGGTATCGATCATCCGCCCATCGGTTCCAAAGCGCGCGGTGAAAAACCGCTTCTCCGCATCCGACCAGGTAACCGGCAATAAAATCGCTTCGGTATCCACCGCGTCGGTAAAATCAAGTTGCTGCTGCCAATCTTCCTCGGCCGCATCCGCCGACCAGGCAAGCTCCAGGCCGTGGTTGCTGTTGATGGTCATCTCCATATCGCTGATTTTCGGCGTTTTGCTGATGGCAAGCCAGGTATAGGTTGCCACCGTGCATAAGGGGAGCAATATCAGCACCAGCAAAAGCAGGGCAATCACCAAAAATTTCTTTTTCTTTTTTTGTTCCCAATGTTGCCGTTGCTGTTTCGGGCTCATATGGTTCCTCCTCCCTAAAAGCAGCGATCTGAAGATGAAGATCTTCAGAATATTTGCGTTTTAAAATGATCTTTGCTTGGGGGCTTGCTTGCCAAAAATGAAAACAGCAAACCAAAGCCCCTTAAAATCCCCCCTTTTGGGGGAAATTTGGGCATTTTCATGGTAAAATTCGCTCTAACCGAATTCCTTCCAAAAAAGCCGTATGCTCCCGCCCGCGGTTTTCACCGCGGACGGGAGTATGGTTATAAAAATCAGGTGGTTTCGGGGGTAGTATTCATCAGGGTATTGTTGTCCATGGGAACAAGGGATGCACTGCTGGCAAACTGCAGGTTCAGCTTACCGTTGAGGATCGCCGCAACACCTACATCGGAGTTGTCTACAACATCGCCATCCAGATAGACCAACGCAGAGATCTTCTTCACCGAGTTGGCAGAAAGGGCTGCCAGAGCAACTCTATCATCCTGCGCGGTGTTAGCATCATCGGTATCGATGAATCCGGTAGTGGTTAACTTGCCGGGGATCTCGCCGTTTTTATCTGCAATGGTATAGTTGGTCAGTTTCAGATCCATTTTATATTGGTCACCGGAAATGGTACCATTGGTATCCAGTGTGGCAACGCCAAGGATCTCATGATTGGTAGAAGTGGTGTCGTAGAATACAACACGGATACCTTCTGCCAGACCATCGATCTTATCCTTGGTATATTCTCCGCCAACGGTGAAGGACATATTGCTACCGCCACCCATCAGCATTTCGTTGCTGTTTTCAGCATAAATGCGGTTGGCTGCCGCAGTCTGCAATTCCAGATAGGAATCGGCTGCATTGGTGCGGAAAAGCAGGTCGATGGAATAACCATAAGTATCGGTCAAGGCTTTAGATGCATTGGGATCTGCACCGGGGATGGTAGTGTTCTTTACAGCATCATAGGCTGCGCCCAGATAACCCTTTCCTTCGGCGTTTACAACGCTAGCTTCAGCACTCATCTTTACGGCCACAGGGCGTTTCAACCCGCCAACGGGAATACCTTCTACTTCCAAATCTTCGGGGAAGGAAATGGTGGCACTATATTCACCAACAAAATCTGCAATATCCGCCAAGACACCGCTACCGGAAGCAAATTGGAAATTCAAGTTGCCGGCCAGTGCTTCTTTTGTAACGCGCTTAAAAGCAGTATCCGCTTCAGTGCTATCCTTTGTTGCTTTGATATCTGCAATCGTTTCGTTGCAGATAGTGATGCCGGTGGTCTTCAGCAATGCGCTAACGGCATCTTTAACTGTACCCCAAGTGCTATCGCCCGAGGCAGGGAGTTTACTCTCTGCAGTGTTAAGGTTGGTAACGATTGCGTTATATTTTTCAACAACACTGGTAACGGAGGAAGGAACAGTCATGCCGGACAAGGATTGAACCTGAGCAATGGTATCATTAACATTCTTATTACCGATGGTGGTAACTGCATCTTTCCAACCGCCATCGGTTAAGGTCTCTGCGGGGATGCCGGTAAGGGCTACCATAACCGCAGACTTGAGAGATTCATCGATCGCTCCGGCAGATTTTTCCAACTTTGCGATCAGGTTTTTCAAAACGGTGATCTCTGCTTCGGTTACAACTCCATCCGGATTATCATCCATATTCTTAATGGCGATCGCTGCCAGATCACCGGAATAGAGGGAGATTGCGCCCTGCGCCTCATTTTTTGCGGTAATACGATTGGATTCAACCGCATTTTTATAGTTGCGGCCAGCGAATTCACGCTCGGACATACCGGAAACCGAACCAATACCGTTTACACCGGCATAATTAGGAGTGCCCAAAGCCATAAAGCTGGTACCTTCATATTTGCCGATCAAAGTGTTGGCACTCAGCTCGCTGATACGGCCATCCGAACCATAGATGGGATAAGCCAAGGGCGAGAAGGGATTGGCCAAAAAGCCCTTACCATCGGTAAAGGTAGCGTTCAGGCGAGTGGGATACAACTTGATCGCATCCCAGCCATAAGAAGCATCGGCCAGATCGATCAAGTTACCCCAAGTCAGGTTGGAAAGAGTTTTATCTGAGTTTGCCTTATCCATGGATGTTCCTTCACCGGAGGTGGGGATTTCAGTACCATAAACAGTGTCGTATTCGCCGAGGGCGATTTCCAGGTTTCCGTTTGCGCCGACGGTGGTGGTGATACCCTTGACTTCCGGAGCGGTAGACAGGGTGAACCACGCATAGGTGGACGAAACGGTCATGATGCAAGCGATCAAGAGCATGGCGATCGCTGCTAACAGTTTTTTACGAATGGATTGCATTTCGTTGGACTGTCTTTTGTTCATCACAATTTTACCTCACTTTTTCAGATTGCGTATTTTTTCTCCCGCCGGAGATATTTTTTAATTTATATTCAACCTTTCTTTCGGCGGGTTAGAGCCGCCGAAAAGAAAAAGTTTGAATCTTATTTACCCAGCAGTTCGAAATCCATCTGCAGGCCGATATGGGCACCGATCAGATCGTTGGTACAATCGGGATCATCGCCTTCCAGCCAGATCACAACGGTATATTTATGGACTTCATCCTGCTTGACATTCTCGCGGACACTCTCGGTAACCACTTCCTCATCCTCGAAGGTGCGGGGGTTCAACCGATAATAGGTATGCCCCGCCCGCTCGGTGATGATGGAATATTGATCCTCCGGCAGGCCGCGATCAGCAAAGGGGATCGCCTTATAGCCAAAGCGGTCGTTGCCCATGGCGGGCAAGCATTCCGATTCGCCCGTTTTGCCGTTTGGTTTGGCATAAACAACAGGCACGCCATCCTCAAACAGCATCACCCAAATGGCCTTGGAAGCATCCAGGCTTTCGGAATTGATGGAGAGGGAAAAGCCGTAGTCGGCCTCTCCTTCGCCCCGCTTGGCAAGATAAAAGGTATGGGCGAAATAGTTGCGCCCATTATGGGAGCCATCGATATCGTCCACATCCTCCGGCAGGTCGGTGATGGAGATGCAGGGCGCATCCTCCACCGGCGTTCCGTAGATGCGGGAGGTGGGATTGGCGAAATCCTTTGTATTACTCAGCTCAAAGCCTTGGGCAACCAGGCGATCCGAAAGGTTGATGGTGAAATGACCGCGCATTTCAGTAACCATCGAATAGCCATACATCGCGGCCATCGCGAGCAACCCCGCGCCAAGCAGCGCGCCGAGGACGCCCCGATGCCATAGCCAGAGCCAAAAGATTAAAAATCTTCCTTTATCAAAATAGAGGCCGAGGCTGGATGCGGTGATCTCAAATTCCCTTTTGGAACGAATCCCCTGCTTACGCATCTGCTTGCGCAGATCCTTGCGGCCTGCTTTGATCTCGCGGATCTCGGCGCGGGTAAGCCGAATTCCGCCCCGCCTTCTTCTTATAAAGAAGGGGTATCCATTCGGGTCAAAGGAGCTTTGCCTACTCATAACCCTGCCTCACGTTCCCGCAGCAAGGCTTCGCGGATGGCGGCATCCTCCTCCATCGGCTCGCCGTTGAGGGGGCTGCAAACGCCGCAAACGCCGCTTTCCAGCAACCATTTGAGATGCTGATGCTCGGCGCAGGAGGCAAAGACCTGAATGTTGCGATCCCGCAACGCGCGGATATCCGAAGCATAGAGGGGCTGGGCGCTGGTCTCGGGGGAGAGGCGCACATGGTTAAAGCCCCATTCCTTCAGCATGGCCGGGGAGATGGATTCGGGATGATAATCATCCAGCACCAACGCGATCCCGTTTTTGAGATAGCGGCGGATCACCTCCGCTTCCCCTTTATTGGCGCGGAGCACCTTTTCTTCGGGGATGGCGATCAGCAGGCGGGAACGGTCGATGGGTTGGTTGGCAAAGAGCTCCTCAAAACGCTTGAGGTGGTTTTCCTTAGTGAAAAACTCCCCAAACATGGGCACAAACAGCCCTTGGAGCGTGAGTTTGCAGTTTTGCATCCGAAGCAGCATATCCGCCGCTTCATAGAGGAGATAGAAGGCCACATCCGCGGTCAGCCCGGTGCGGGCAAGGCGGGGGGCAACCGCATTCATCTCTTCCATTTGATCCGCCTTGACCGAGAACCAGGGAAGGGCCTCATAGGCGGTAAGGGTGGCGGGCTCGCCGCCCACCATTCCGCGGAACATCAGCCCCATGGGGCGGCCCTTGGTTTTCTTCACCAAGGGGATGGTGCGCGGAAGCTTCATGGTATAGTGAATATACTTATTGAAAACGCTTTGAATTTTGGGGCGCGCGGCCTTAAATACCGCGCAAAGGTCCGGCGAAAAGGCGGTTCCACTTTGCTCCAGAATGGCATCAAAGGCTTCGGAAAAGGGGTTTTCCGATTTGATCTCCGCCGAAAGATGGTCGAAGGCCTTGGCGATGCCAACGATCTGGGCGATGGGGCTGATGGCCGATTCGGCGCGCCCTTCGGGATAACCTGTCCCATCAAAGCGCTCCATATGCTGCTGGCAGCTTTCGCGGATCATCAGCCAGGGGATATTTTCGGTGGGGGGCTCGCCCTCGCCGTTCCACCGCTTATTGCCGCCGCTCTTTTCCTGCAGCTCGGCAACCAGCCTGCGGCCGGCAACGGTATACTTGCGATAGAGGGTCTGCTCCTCTTCCGAAAACGTTTCGCTGAAAACCTGATATTCTTCGGGGACAAGCGCCTTGCCTAATTGGTGATACATCCCGCATTTATAGGCCAGCTCCGCATAGGTCGATTGCATCCGCTCCGACCCGCCGGGCTGATGCGTGCCAAACCCCGACGCACAGGCTTCAATAAAGATCGCCTGGGTATAGCCCGCAATCCGAACAGACTGCTGGCGGACAACGGGGGCGAGGCCCCGAAAGGCCTCTTCCCACGTTTCAAAGGTTTTACGATTATCACTTTGTTGCATTATCTTGTCACCTTAAATGATCCGATCAATCGTCGTCGATCTCATAGTCGACCAACGGAGTATCGTCGGTTAAATTCTGTTTACGGCGCATGAAATAATAAACCGTAAGTCCGGCAAAGCCCAGGTTGATGATGAAGCTGACGATCAGCAGGATCAGCCAGAGCTTATGGAGCCAGATGTTGCAATAATCATCGCTGGGGGGAACTTCAACAGGAGTATCCACGCCGATCAGCTCGCCCTTGCCCAGTTCTTCCAGCTTTGCCTTATAGGCGGCCAGAGCGTCCTTCAGCGCGGCAGATGCGGCGGCGATCTTCTCCTGATTGCCGCTCTTGAGAGCGCTTTCCGCATCCTTGATGGCGGCGGCCAGCTTATCGCTCAGCGCCTTCAGCTCATCCTTCTCCAGGAATTCCTTGGCATCCTTGATCAGGGT
>JAFSBD010000333.1 GCA_017442025.1 Clostridia bacterium | reverse complement strand
CCCTTCCAAAAGGGCATAGATATCCCGCGGATTCTTGGTCCGCAAATAAATATCGGCCCGCTCCGCCGAAGGGTCGGCAACGGTAAGGGCAGAATAGCCCGGCGAATAATATTGCTCAAACCGCGGGCGGCGGTAAAAGCCCACCACCGTATAGATCCGGCTATCCTTGGCGATCAGCTCTTCCCCCGGCTGATAGGGATTTTGCTGATTCATCGCCGCGCCCTCAAAGCGGCGCTCTCCCAAATTCAGCACCAGGGTATCCCCCAATTGGTGCTCCACCTCGCCGTTGGTCTGCAGATGGGCAGGCAAAAGGATCTCGCCGCTGTTTTGCGGCATCCGCCCGTCGATCAGATGGATAGGCAGATAATCCTCTACCTTTGAATCCACGCCATAGACCATCAGATAGGGCTTATATTCATTGGTACTGCCCGCCATAGCGTAGCCGATATGGTCGAGGCTTGTATAGCCCTCGATCTCCTCGCGTAAGGTTTTTCCGTTATTATATAAAACACTGTATTTATTCGAAAAATCCGCATTATAAAGAACGCCGTGCCAGTTGCCATCTGTGGCAACCGCTGTTCGAAACAAAAAGTTCTGCACGCTGGAAACGCAGGTGGTAACGGCGGTAAACATCGCCGCCGAAAGCAGGATCCCGATGATCGTTACCCCGGTCCGTACCTTATTATGTTTTAAGATCTTGGCGGTTACCTTATGGAGAATGTTCATCGGCGGATCACCTCATCCCGCACAATTCTTCCATCCTCCAAAGCAATAATGCGGTCGGCCTGCAGAGCAATATTCTCATCATGGGTAATAATGATCAGGGTCTGCTGATATTTGCGGTTGGAATATTTTAAAAGCTCCACGATCTCCTGGGAATTTTTGGAATCCAGATTGCCGGTCGGCTCATCGGCCAGAACCACCATCGGCGCATTCATCAACGCGCGCCCGATGGAAACCCGCTGCTGCTGACCGCCGGAAAGCTGGTTGGGCAGGTGCTTTTCTCTTCCCTTGAGGTTCAGCACCTCCAAAAGCTCCTCCAGCCGCTCCTGATTGATCTCCCGCCCGTCCAAAAGAACAGGCAGCGTCATATTTTCGGTAACATTCAAAACAGGGATCAGGTTATAAAACTGATAGATCAGCCCCACCTCGCGGCGGCGAAAGATGGCCAACTGCTCATCGTTGCGGCTGTAAATATCACTACCGTCCATATAAACCTTGCCGGAGGTCGGGCGGTCCACCCCGCCCAAAATATGCAAAAGGGTGGATTTTCCGCTGCCGGAAGGGCCGATGATGGCGATGAAGCTTCCCCGCTCCACCGAAAAGGTAACGCCATCCAAGGCGCGCACCTCATTTTCGCCCTTTCCATAGGTCTTGACTAAATTTTCAACCCGCAAAATCTCCATCCCAGCAACTCCTTTTTTTATGTTGTTATCATTGTACCATAAATGCTATGACAGTTGCATGACTATTTCATAACAATTTTGTCATTTAACAGCAAAGGCACGGTGTAAAACTACACCGTGCCTTTGTAAAACCTTATCATAAAGCAGGCTCCGCCCTCGGGGCGGTTTTCCGCTTTGAGCGTACCGTTTTGCTCTGCAACGATCATGCGGGATAGGGCCAGCCCGATGCCGATGCTTTGGGCATCGGCATTCTTCCCCCGATAGAAGCGTTCAAAAAGATGGGGCAGATCGGCAGGGTCGATGCCCTTGCCGGTATCTTCCACCGCAATCTCGCAATAAAGAGGATTTTCCTTTGCCCGAACGGTGATCTTCCCGCCCGCAGGGGTATGCTCCATGCAATTTTTAAGGATGTTACCCACCGCTTCCACGCTCCAGGCAAAATCCCCCTGATAGGAAACCTCCTGCAGATCCAGGATCAACTCCTGCCCCCTCAACTCCATCGAAACCGCCAAGGGCTCCGCCGCCCGCCGAACCAAAAGGGGCACTGCAACCTCTTCCTTTTTGAGATGGGCGGTATTGCTATCCAAACGGGACATTTTTAAAAGTGCATTGATCAGCCAATCCATACGCTGCATCATCCGCTGAAGATCGCGGGTACACTCCAGCCGTTGCTCCTCCGATAACGCGGGGTTGGAGAGCATCGATAAAATCAAATTGACCGAGGTAAGAGGCGTGCGCATCTGGTGGGAGATATCCGCCAAATAATCGGCCAGCTCCACCTTTTCCCGATCCAGCGCGGCGGCGCGGTCGCGCAGCTCGGTGGTAAGCTTTTTGACCGCACTTTGCAAAACAGCCAGTTCCCCTTCAGCATATTGATCCCATTCCACATTGCTTGCGCCATGGAGAACCCGATCCAGCTCATGGCTGAATTGGCGGATCTTCTTCGCCCTGCGGCGAATTTGCAGAAAAAAAGCCAGGCAAAAGGCAAGGGCGATCAACGCCGCCCAGAGCGCACCGCCGAGCCCGCCGAAACAAAAGCCTCCGCCGATTCCTAAAAGGGCGATCAGCAGGCAAACTGCGCCGAACCGACGCTTTTCAGGGTCCAACAACCAACTGCTCATTTGCCATCCTCCGCCCGATACCCGATCCCCCGCACCGTTTTGATCATGGCGGGGTTTTGGGGATCATCCTCGATCTTTTCCCGCAACCGCTTGATATAAACGGTGAGGGTATTATCGTTGACAAACTCGCCCGCAATATCCCAGATTTCCTCCAGCAGGCGGGAGCGGCTGAGAACCAGCCCTTTATTGTTTAAAAACACCAACAACAGCCGATATTCCAAGGCCGAAAGAAAGATCTCCTGCCCCTTTTTGGTAACGATCGCCTTTTCAGGATCCACCCTCAATGCGCCCAGATCCAGCAAGGGGCTCCCGCGGCGGGAACGCCGCAGGACACTTCGGATGCGGGAGACCAACTCCCGCGGACGAAAAGGCTTATTGATATAATCATCCGCGCCCAGATCCAGACCGGTTACCACGCTGAATTCATCACCGCTGGCAGTCAGAAAGATCACCGGCGTTTCATATTCCTTCTTCACCGCTGAGCAGACAGCAAAACCGTTGCCATCGGCAAGGGAGATATCCAGCAAGACCAGATCATAACGATCCAAGGCGAGCCGCTCCAAGGCACTTTGCTGGCCCGAGGCACTTTCTACCTCAAAGCCCTCCTCCGCCAAAAATGCCGAAAGAAAACGAACAATGCTCAGATCATCCTCAACCAAAAGAATTTTCGCCATGCGACTCCCCCCTTTTCTGCCATTTTATCACATCCGCCCGCCCTTGGCAACGGACAAACAAAAAACTTCATAAATTATTTAGGTTTACATAATTTAATACGTGTAGAAATAAAGACCGTTCAAATCGGATGCAGATTTTCGTTTCTTCATCTGCAGACGTATATAGATACGTCAAAGATGAAAAACGAAAAAAACATAAAAAAGCCGCCCCAAAGGGCGGCTTTCCTTATTCTGGTTGTTCTGCGCCGATTTCAACGGTCTCATTCCAGTTCGAATGCGCCGGTATAGAGCTGATAGTATTTTCCTTTCTCTGCGATCAACTTTTCGTGATTGCCCCGCTCGATGATGCGACCCTGCTCCAATACCATAATGACATCGGAATTACGAACGGTGGATAAGCGGTGGGCGATGACGAAAACAGTACGCCCTTTCATCAGTTGATCCATCCCCTTTTGCACCAAGGCTTCGGTGCGGGTATCGATGGAGGAGGTCGCTTCGTCCAGAATCATAACCGGAGGATCGGCGACAGCCGCGCGGGCGATGGAAAGGAGCTGCCGCTGGCCCTGAGATAAATTCGCGCCGTTGGCAGTGAGCATGGTATTATAACCATCGGGCAGGCGGCGGATGAAATCATCGGCATTGGCCAACTTGGCCGCCGCGATACACTCTTCGTCGGTGGCGTCCAGCTTGCCGTAACGGATGTTTTCCATCACCGTTCCGGTGAAGAGATTGGTATCCTGCAAAACCACGCCGAGGGAGCGGCGGAGGTCGGCTTTTTTGATCTTATTGATATTGATGCCGTCGTAGCGGATCTTGCCGTCGGCAATATCATAGAACCGATTGATGAGGTTGGTAATCGTTGTTTTACCCGCACCTGTTGCGCCGACGAAGGCCACCTTCTGGCCCGGCTCGGCATAAAGGGTAACATCATGGAGCACGATCTTTTCGGGCACATACCCGAAATCCACATGATCGAGAACCACATCCCCTGCCAGCTTGGTATAGGTAACGGTTCCATCGGCCTGATGGGGATGCTTCCAGGCCCAAAGGCCGGTGCGCTCGGCGCACTCAATGATCTTGCCATCCTCTTCGCGGCAGTTGACGAGGGTAACATACCCATCATCGGCCTCGGGCTCCTGATCCATCAGCGCAAAGATCCGCGCCGCGCCCGCCTGGGCCATCACAACCGCATTGACCTGCTGGGAGATCTGGGAGATATTGGCGCAGAATTGGCGGGTCATATTGATAAAGGGCACTACCGCCGCGATAGTGAGGGGCGCGCCGAAGCCAGCCAAGGAGAGATTGGGCACCTTGAGGGTCATCAAAATACCGCCGGTAACTGCCACCGCCACATAGAGGATATTGCCGATATTACCGAGGATGGGCATCAGGATATTGGCAAACTTATTGGCGCTTTCGGCATCTTTGAATAACTGCTCATTGAGCCGATCGAAATCCTGCTTATTCTTTTCCTCATGGTTGAAGACCTGAACGACCTTTTGCCCGTTCATCATCTCCTCCACATAACCTTCGACCTTACCCACCGACTGTTGCTGGCGGACAAAGAAGCGGGCACTATTACCACCTACCGTCTTGGTAACCAGAAACATGGCGATCACGCCCAAAATTACCACCAAAAACATCCAGATGCTATAGAAAGAAAGGATGGATACACACATGGTGATGATCACGATGGCGTTCAAGAGATGGGGCAAGCTCTGGGAAACGAGCTGACGCAGGGTATCGATATCGTTGGTATAATGGCTCATGATATCGCCATGGGTATGGGTATCGAAATAGCGGATGGGCAGGCGTTGCATTCCGTCGAACATCCGCTTGCGCATCTTATGCAAAAAGCCCTGGGTAACGATGGCCATCAGCCGATTATAGGTAAAGGAGCAGGTCAGCGCCAAAGCATAAACGCAGATCAGCCCGATCGTCAGGCGGGTAATATCCCCCGCAACAGCCGCAAGACCTGCCTCCCAGCCGGCCTCCTTGCCAACCGCAAGACCCTGCTCGATCAGTTTAATGGTCTTATTCATAAAGAGAGAGGGCATCGTTGCCGAAACGGCGGAAATGAGCAAGCAGACCGCCACCACGCTCAGATGGATGGGATAATCCTTAAAAAGCAGTTTGACCACCCGCATCAGCGTTCCCTTGGGGACCTTGATGGGCGGGCGGGTATCGGTTTTTCTAGGCATCCTGCTCACCTCCCTTATTCTGAGAGGTATAGACCTCTTGATAGATGGCGTTGCGGGAAAGAAGCTCGGCATGGTTGCCGATATCGTCGATCCTGCCGCCGTTCATAACGATGATCATATCCGCATCCTCCACCGAGGAGATGCGCTGGGCAATGATCAGCTTGGTTGTTGCGGGGATCTCTTCCCGGAAAGCCTTGCGGATCATTGCGTCGGTATGGGTATCCACCGCGCTGGTGGAATCATCCAAGATCAAAATCTTGGGCTTTTTCAGCAGGGCGCGGGCGATGCAAAGGCGTTGCTTCTGCCCGCCGGAAACATTGGTTCCCCCCTGCTCGATATGGGTATCATATCCATCGGGGAACTGCATGATGAAATCATGGGCACAGGCCAGCTTGCAGGCGTGGACCATCTCCTCCTCGGTGGCGTTTTTATCGCCCCAGCGCAGGTTTTCTTTAATACTGCCCGAGAAGAGAACATTCTTTTGCAATACCACCGCCACTTCATCCCGCAGGATCTTGATATCATATTCCCGAACATCCGCGCCGCCGACCCGCACCGCACCTTCCGAAACGTCATAAAGGCGGGAGATGAGCTGAACCAGCGTGGTCTTACTACTGCCGGTGCCGCCGATAATACCGACCGTTGCACCGGAGGGGATGGAAAGGTTGATATCCTGCAGAGCAAACTGCTCGGCTTTTTCAGAATATTTAAAGCTGACATGATCAAATTCCAAGCTCCCGTTTGCCACCTCGGCGAGGGGGGCGGCGGGATTGCGGATGAGGCTCTGCTCATCCAGAACCTCCACAATTCTGCGCGCCGATTCTGCCGACATGGTGAGCATAACGAAGATCATAGAGAGCATCATCAGGCTCATCAGGATCTGAATACCGTAAGTAAGCAAGGCGGAAAACTGACCAACGTTAAAGGCTTCGCCGCCGGTGCCGATAATCAGGCGAGAGCCAAAGAAAATGACCACCAGCATTACCAGGTTGAGGCAAAACTGCATCAAAGGATTGTTGAGCGCCAAGATCTTTTCGGCCTTGGTGAAATCCATTGCCACATTATAGGAGGCATCATTGAACTTTTCGCTCTCCCGCTCCTCACGGACATAGGCCTTGACCACCCGCATGCCCTGGATATTTTCCTGCACTGAGTTATTAAGGTTATCGTATTTTTTAAAGACCTTGCGGAAGATGGGCATGGCGGTTTTGGCCACCATCATCAGCCCGATGCCCAAGATGGGGATGACCACCGCAAAGATCCAGGCCATCTTGCCGCCCATGATAAAGGCCATAATGAACGCAAAGATCATCATAAAGGGGGCGCGGAAGGCGGTGCGGACCAGCATCATGAAGGACATCTGGACGTTGGCCACATCCGTTGTCAGCCGCGTAACCAAACTGGAGGTGGAGAATTTATCGATATTTCCGAAGGAAAATTCCTGCACCTTATAAAAAAGATCCTTCCGCAGATTTTTGGCAAACCCGCAAGAAGCGGTGGCGCAAAAATGCCCCGCCAAAGCCCCGCAGGTCAGCGAAAGGATCGCCATCACCAGCAAGATCCCGCCATATTTATAGATGGTTTCCATCGAACAGCCTGCGCTGATGGAATTGACCAACTCGGCAGTGACAAAGGGGATAATACATTCGATCACAACCTCCAGCATAACAATGACCGGAGAAAGGATCGCAGACAGCCAATATTCGCGGATGCAGCCCGCTAACCGTTTTAACATCAAATTCCTCCTTGGAATAAAATCACGCAAAAAAGGCAAACAATCCCCCATAGGGATTATTTGCCTTTTTATTATAGCAAACTATAGAGAGGTTGACAACCCCATTCTAAAGGAAATTCACGAACTGTTCAAATTTCCTCTTGGCGGCGGCGCTCATAGTCATCCAGCGCGTAGCGGAATTGGGTCTCATAGAGATCCCGATATACTCCGCTTTTTTCCACCAGGTCTTCATGACGGCCCCGCTCCACGATCTTGCCATGCTCCATCACCAAAATCTCATCTGCCGAGAGAATGGTGGTCAGCCGATGGGCGATAACAATGGAGGTGCGCCCCTTGAGCAACGGGCCGATCGCCTCCTGGATCAGGCTTTCGGAAATGGAATCCAGCGAAGAGGTCGCTTCGTCCAGAATCAAAACCTTGGGATCCTTCAAAATGGCGCGGGCGATGGAAATGCGTTGCTTTTCCCCGCCCGAGAGCTTGAAGCCGCGGTTGCCCACTTCGGTATCATAGCCTTGGGGCAAGGTCATAATAAAATCATGGATATTGGCATCGCGGCAGGCCTGCTCCAACTCCTCCTGGGTTGCATCCGCCTTGGCATAGAGCAGATTGGCGCGAACGGTGCCGTTGAAGAGATAGGTCTCCTGGGTAACCGATGCGATCTGCCGCCGCAAAGCGGTGAGATCCCATTTTCGCACATCCACGCCATCCAAAAGCACCGCGCCCTGCTCCGCATCAAACAAGCGGGGGATCAGGTTGACCAGCGTGGATTTTCCGCTTCCGCTGGCACCAACGATGGCAACGGTCTTACCCGCATCGGCGCGGAAGGATACCTTCTCCAAAAGGGGCATCTCTTCCGTATAGGCGAAGGATACCTCCTCAAAAGCGATATCTCCCTGCACCGTTTGGGGTGCATACCCATTTTCGGGGTTAGCGACGGCCGGTTTTAAATCAAAGTATTCAAAAATACGGGTAAACAACGCCATGGAGCGGATGACATCCACCTGGATATTAAGCAACTGATCGATGGGCTGATACAACCGACCCATCAGCGCAACGATAACGGTTACATCACCGACCGTAAGGTTACTGTTACCCACGCGATACATCAAAATACCTGCCGCAACATAGATGAGGAGCGGCCCCATCCCCCTTAGAACATGGAGGATGCGCCAGAACCAAATACCCATCAACCGTTCCTTGATCGCCAGACGGGTAGTTTCTTTATTCACAGCACGGTACGCTTCATATTCCCGCTCTTCGTTGGTAAATAGTTTGACCAGTAACTGCCCGCTGACGCTTAAGGTTTCATGCAGGATCTGATTGGATTTATCCCGCTGCGCCTGGGTTGCTTCCGCGATCTTCCACCGCTTCTGGCCTACAAATCGGGTGGGCAGCACCAAAAAGGGCGCCATCACCAACCCCACCAGGGCTAAGATCCAACTCTTTTGGAGCAATGTGATCAAAACGATCACCACCGTTGAAATATTGCTGAAAAGATTCAAAAAGGTGGTGGTAAGTACCGCCTGCACCCCGCCGATATCCTCGGTCATACGGGTGATGATATCCCCCTGTAGATTAGAGGTATAAAAACGGTGGTCCATCTTTTGCAGATGGGCATACATTTTATTGCGCATATCATAGGTGATGTGCTGGCCGATCCATGTAGTAAGATAGATCTCTCCCATCGAAACCAGGCTGGAGCCGATCAGCACCAGCAGCGATAGGATCGCCAATTGGATTAAGAGGGGAACATTGCCCGCATAAAGACCTTCATCGATCATCTTGCCGGTCAGCAGGGAGGGAACGACTCCCAAAAGTCCCGAGATGGTGATGCAGATCAGCACCAGCAAAAACTGCATCCAATAGGGCTTCATCCAGGATAGGATGCGCTTCACCAATGCAGGGGTGAGCTTAGGGCGGTTTCTCTTTTCTTCTTCGGTGAGTGCGCGGCGCGGGCCGTGCCCACCGGGTCTGCGCGGAGGAGGTGTCATTTTACACTCACCTCCCCGCTGGCGAGCAGTTGCTGCTCCGCCAAATAGTTATATAATGCGGTTTGATTACGGGGATCTTCCGCCGCCTCATAATCCTTGCGGCAGGCAATTTCAAAGGAATCGGCTTCCCCATCCTTGATATAGATCTCCCTTAGGGGCGAAACGGTGCTGCCGGCGGCCTTAAAGCCCCCCGCATAGAGCACCCGATTGCCCAAAACCAGCAAAAATACATCCTCTGCCTCAGCTTGGAACAGGGCGCTTCCGCCGTCCGTTTGCCCGCCGAGGACCGAAACATCCTGCAAATATACCTTCTGCTCCTGCCAATACCAGCTTTTAATATCTTCGGCGGTGAAAGCGATCCGCCCCTTTTCTTTGGCGGCATGGAGCAGAGCGGAATCCACCATACTATCGGTTACATCCGCTTTTTTAACTACATAAAATTTCAGATCTTCTTTTTGCGCTTTGCAACCTGCCAGCCCGAAAGCCAGCAGGAGGATAAGCGCAACGGCTATCCATTTCTTCATGCTCTTCACCTCAAGTTCAAGGGCGTTTTGGAACCATCGGGCTTTTGCAGGATCACCGATGCCAAGGTGGCATGGTTACTGCCGAAATCCAGATAGATCACTCCGCCGTCCTGCAGTTGATAGGCATCCATATATTGCTCGGCTCTACCTTCCAGCCAATCGGGCTCGCCCAGCTTACGGTAGATCTCCGAAGGCTTGGCGTTCTTTTGGAGCGTATTGAAAAGATTGCGGTTGCGATTGCCGCGATAAAGTCCATCGGGCTTTTGCTCCGCGCCCCATTTGCCAAGATAATCGGAGGAAACACCGCCCTCCACCTTCTCCGCCGCCCGCAAGACCTTGCGGGTATAGCCATAGTCTAAGTAAAGGGTACTGCCATCCTCCATCTGATAAACATCGATGATATACCCATCGGCCTTGAAATCGATGGAGCTATAGGCGTTGGGTTTGCCCAAAGCAGAGAGCACTGTTTCCCGCAAAACGCCCTCTTTCAGCACCTGCTCGGCCAGAGTATAGCTATAGCGTTTGATAGAGAAATAATAACTGCTGTCGGTAATGGGCCGATAAGGATCCTGCTGGGGCTTTTGCGGCTCTTCCGGCTTATCGGGTTCAGGCGCAGGCTGCTCCCCATCCTCGGATTCATAATTTAAGAGAATTCCCAGGGAGTTGAGATAGGTAAAGAAATTCTGCTCCCCGCCTTCCCCATCGGTATAGCGGGCTTCTTCCAAAAGGCCCTCATCCGAATAGGTAATTCTCAGTTTTTCCCCGCCCGCCAGGCGATAGGTGCAACCGTTCCCATCGGTCAAAATAAAGGAATGGGGACTGCCCAGGGCGGTTTCCACATCCTCACGCGCCGCGCCGGGGCGCAGAAAATAAAGATCCTGCTCCACCAGGCTGCTGCCGCGGGCAGTACCAAAGCCGGTGCCGCCGCTTTCTTCGGTTTTGGGGGCTGCCGTTTCCTTGGCGCAGGCCGATAAGGCCATGGCCAGCGAAAGGCAGAGCAAAAATGCCAATATTTTTTTAGTCACGCTAAAACCTCCTTGCTCTTTTCCCCATCCTCTTTGATCTGCAAAAATAACTGCTCGGTATCTTCAAATTTTCGCTCCGGGCGCAAAAACGCCTTGAGCTCCACCAGCAGGGTCTTGCCGTAGAGATCGGGCGCGCTCTCCTCTAAAAGGTGCGCTTCCAGATTGGGCCGATCGGTTTTCTCAACGGTCGGCCGCAGGCCGATATTGGCCACCGCCCGATAGCGAACACCCTCCGCCTCCACCCAAGCGGCATATACCCCGAAGGGGGGCAACAACTGCTGCTCAGCGGGAAGGATATTCACCGTCGGCAGACCAAACTGCCGCGCCAAGCCCTTGCCATGGCAGACCGTTCCCATCAGGCTGAAGGGATGGCCCATTGCCTCTTCGGCTTTGGCGATCTTCCCATTTTGAATGAGATCCCGAATATGGGACGAACTGATCCGCAGCTGATCCTGCAGTTGATCCTCCACCTTCTTCACCGCGATACCGCGGCTGATCAATGTAAACTCATTTCCGGTGCGATCCTTGCCGAAATGGAGGTCGCCTCCGGATAAAACACCCACCACCCGCAACTCTTTTTTGAGCAGTTGATCGGTAAACTCCTCGGCAGAGACTTCCTTCCAGCGATCGAAATGAAGCACCAGCAGAGGGATATCCCCGATTTGGCGGATATAATATTCTTTCATGGCAGGGTCGGTGAGAACCGCCCTCCCTTTGGTATTGACATTAAAAGTAATCGCCATCGGCTCTGCGTCCAATTCCTTGGCCCAGGCCAGCAATCGGACCAAGAGTTCCCGATGCCCGCGATGGACACCGTCGAAATCCCCGATCGCTACAACACGATTCATTGTCATAAATGCGTTACGACCTTAAAGCAGGTCTCTCCGTCCTTTTCAATTTGGTTTCCCAGCCCCAAAAGCCGCTCGCCATGATAAACGCGGCAAAGCCCTTCGGGCAGATTTTTAAGTTTCTTAATATCCACCGCACAGCCGTTGCCCAAAAGGGTGGCAAAAAAATCCACCGGCTGATAGGAAGGCAGGAAGGTCAGCGCCTCTTCCAATGGGATAAAGCCTGCCTCCTCCCCTTTTTCCAGTTTTTCCATCAGCTCTGCCAAGGGGGTGGCATCCTCCACCGAAAACCGCCCCACGCGGGTGCGGCGCAGGGCCGACATGGTGCCGATGCATCCTGCCGCCTCTGCCAGATCAGTAAAAAGGGTGCGGATATAAGTGCCTTTAGAACATTCTACCTCCAGCTCCACCTCCTGCTTTTCGGCATCATAGCGCAAAAGAGAAAGGGCATGGATCTCCACCTGCCGCTCCGGCACCTCCATCTCCCGCCCTGCGCGGGCATGGCGATAAAGGGGCACCCCATCCACCTTGATGGCGGAATAGAGGGGCGGGCGTTGAGTAATAACCCCTGTGAAACGGGGGAGCAGAGCCAAAAGCTGCTCCTTTTCGGGCATCCCCTCCCGCTCCTCCAGCACCGCGCCGGTGATATCCCCCGTATCGGTGGAAAGGCCGAACCGCAGGGTGCCGATATAGGTTTTTTGCCCTTCGGTAAACAGTTCGCAAAGCTTGGTGGCTTTGCCGGTCATCACCGGCAGAAGGCCGGTGGCCATCGGGTCCAACGTCCCGCTATGGCCGCATTTTTCTCCGCTCAGGCGGCGCACCCGCGCCACCACCCCGAAGGAGGTCATATCCGAGGGCTTATCCACTAAATAAAGTCCGTTCATAATTGCTCCAATGCTTTGATGAGCGCCGATACCATCTTCTGCTCTGCCTCTTCATAGCTCCCCGAAAGGGTGCAGCCGGCCGCCTGCTTATGGCCGCCGCCGCCAAAGAGGGCGCAGATCTCGCCGCCATGGATCATGCCGTTGGTACGCAAAGAGACCTTATACTGCCCATCCTTCTGCTCTTTGAAGGTAGCGGCAACCACCACCCCTTCGATCTGCCCCGGCAGAGAGGAGATGGTCTCCAGCTCATCGGCGCCCGCGCCGGTCTGCTCCAGCATCTCCAAGGAGATCCGCATCGCCGCGATCCGATCCTCCGCGAAATAGCGGATGGTTTCCATCGCCAGGCGGTTGAGCTCGGTTTCGGCTCTGCGCACCGTTTGAAACAGCCAGCGGTTGAGGGCGGGCAGATCAAAGCCCGCCGCGATCAGCTTGGCCGCCGCCTGATGGGAACGGCCGGTGGTATTACCATACTTAAAACAGCCGGTATCGGTGGCAATGGCGGTATAGAATGCCGCCGCGCTTCTTTCCGAAAGATCGCCCAGCAACTCCGCCAGATCCACCATGATCTCGCCCGTTGCCGCGGCGGTGGCATCGATATAGTTCATTTTTCCATAGAAGGGATTGGTGGCATGATGGTCGATCACCACATCCGCCTGCAAGGCCAATTCCTCCCATTTCCCTGCCATGGAGGGGGAAGCAATATCCAGGCAGATGATCGCGCCCTGCGCCTCCCCATCCAGCCGCTCCCGCCCATCGCTCAAAAAGCGATAGCGGGGCGAAACGGGATCGGCGCAAAGAACCAAAACCTCCTTGCCCTTTTGCTCCAAAAGTTCCTTTAAGCCAAAAGCGCACCCCAAGGTATCCCCATCGGGGCGGTGATGGCAAAGGAGGGTCAGCCGCTCCTGCTTTAGCAAAAAAGCGGCGATCTCATTTAAAGAATTATTCTTCTTCATCTTGCTCACCGGAACCGTCCAGCCCCAGTTCATGGAGCTTTTGGTTGATATGCATACCGTATTTAATAGAGGCATCGGCATAGAAGGTCAGCTCGGGGGTATAGCGCAGTTTCAGATTGCGCGCCAGCGCGCCCCGAATATAGCTGCCCGAGGATTTCAGGCCCCGCAGCATCTCTTCCTCGCTGCCGTTGAGGGCCGAAACAAAGACCTTGCATTCCTTCAGATCGCCGGTGGTCTCCACCGCGGTAATCGAAACCAGTGAAGGAATGCGGGGATCCTTCAGATTGGGAAGGATCCGCGCAAGCTCCTTGCGGATTTCTTCATTGACTCTCTCAATTCGATGCGCCATTATTCTTTAATCTCCTGCATTTCGAAGGCTTCGACCATGTCGCCTTCCTTCAAATCGTTATAATTTTCGATGGTCAGACCGCATTCGAAGTTTTCCAATACTTCCTTCACATCGTCCTTAAACCGCTTGAGGGAGCCCAACGCGCCCTCGAAGATAACAACGTTATCCCGAATCAAGCGGATGGAAGCATTCCGCACCAGCTTACCGCTCTTCACATAACAGCCCGCAACGGTGCCGATGCCCGAAACCTTAATGGTCTGGCGCACCTCGGCCATACCCAGAACAACTTCCTTAAACTTGGGCGCCAGCATACCCTTCATCGCGGCCTCGATCTCCTCGATGCAGTCGTAGATGACGCGATAGAGGCGGATATCCACCTCGGCCTTTTCGGCCGAAGCCTTTGCGTTGGCATCGGGGCGGATATTGAAGCCGACGATGATCGCACCGGAAGCCTCCGCCAGCATAACGTCGCTTTCGTTGATGCCGCCAACGCCGCTATGGATGACGCGCACCCGAACCTCCTCATTGGTCAGCTTCTCCAAGGATGCCTTGACCGCCTCGGCAGAACCCTGCACGTCGGCCTTAACAATAATGTTGAGATCCTTCATATTGCCCTCCTGAATACGGGAGAACAGATCGTCCAGCGATACTTTATATTGGCTTTGAGCCGCCAATTTCTGATCGTTCTTACGCTGATCGGCCAGTTCGCGGGCCAGACGCTCATCTTCAACAACGAAGAAGCTATCGCCCGCCTGGGGAACTTCGGCCAAGCCGATAATCTCAACCGGGGTGGAGGGGCCTGCGCTCTTGATGCGGCGGCCCTTATCGTCAGTCATGGCGCGGATCTTACCCACCGATGTTCCGGCGATGATGATGTTGCCCATCTCCAAGGTACCGTTCTGCACCAGAACGGTTGCCACCGAACCGCGGCCCTTATCCAGCTTTGCCTCGATAACGGTACCCTTGGCAAGGCGGTTGGGATTAGCCTTGAGGTCGCGCATTTCGGCAACCAGAAGAACCATCTCCAGCAGGGTATCGATACCCTCATGCTTCAAGGCCGATACCGGCACGCAGATGGTATCGCCGCCCCATGCTTCGGGAACCAGCTCATATTCGGTGAGCTGCTGCATGACCCGATCGGGGTTGGCTTCGGGTTTATCCATTTTATTGATGGCAACGATGATGGGAATCTCCGCCGCCTTGGCATGGTTGATGGCTTCCACCGTCTGGGGCATGATACCGTCGTCGGCCGCGACCATCAGGAT
>JAFSBD010000332.1 GCA_017442025.1 Clostridia bacterium | reverse complement strand
GCGCCAGCAGGTCCTTGCCGCTGATGGCAAGATCTTTGACGGAAAGGCAGGGCCTCTCGGCTAAAAAGGCCTCCAGCACTCCATCCTCCCAGCCATGATAGGCATAGACCTTCCGCAGGTTTTCCGCCCCGAGAGCAACCGCCAAGCGGTAAAGTTCCTGCCGATCCTTGGGGCAGGGCAACTGCTGATTTTCGATCAGCATCAGCACCTCCGCCTTAAAGGCGTTAGGGGCCTTCAGCCGCGCCAGGGGCTCTGTGGGCTCTTTGGCCTTCGCCAAAAGTCTTGCCATTCCAAAGGTGGGCGGGCCGGAGATTTCTTCAATCGCCCCCATCTCGGGCAAAACGACCTCTAAAACAGCGCGGTGCGCTTGCAAAATTTGAGCGGCGTAGTCCCCTTGGAGCAGGCCGCAAAGCTCGGCAAATACCCGCTCGGCGGCGATCTCCCTCAGCAGCTCCTTTTTGCGGTGCATGGCGGTAGCAGTTTGGGGCTCTAAGGCAAACCCCAGGCGGGCGGCGAACCGCAACCCCCGCAGGATCCGCAGGGCATCCTCTTCCAGGCGGCGGTCCGCTTCTCCCACGCAACGCACCAAGCCTTCATCGATATCGGCTTGCCCATGAAAGGGATCCTGCAACGCCCCTTGGGCATCCATCGCCATGGCATTCATGGTGAAATCCCGCCTGGCCAGATCCTCCCGCAGAGAGCGGGTGAAGGAGACCTGATCGGGATGGCGATGGTCGGAATAATCCCCATCCTGCCGATAGGTGGTTACCTCCACCGGACCGTCGGCGGTGCGGACCGTTACCGTTCCGTGGGCGATGCCGGTTTCGATGACGCCCCGATCGGCAAAGAGTTCCGCCACCCTTTGGGGTAGGGCAGAGGTGGTAATGTCATAATCATGAGGCGGGATCCCCATATACCAATCCCGCACACATCCCCCGACCAGATACCCTTCCTCTCTCGCCTGCTGAAGGCGGCAAAGAATTTCGGCTACCCCTGCGGGGATGGGCAAATTTTTTCGGCCCATGGGCTCCCTCCCTTCCTTTTTCTTATTTTTATCTTAGCATTTAAGCCAAAAGTTGTCAATTTTTCTTGCATTCTTCTCTTTTTTTCTATATAATAATAGGAAAGAGGTGAATACCATGCCCTACGAAATCGAACGTAAATTTCTGATTTCTCGCCCCGATCTATTGAATTTAGCCAATCTTTGCAAAATCAAAAAGATTTCCCAGACCTATCTGGTATCGGCAGAGGGGTCTCTTCGCGTGCGCCGCACCGAAGAAAAAGGGAAGGTAACCTATGTTGAGACCTCCAAACGGAGCATCTCCGCCATGAAGCGGCTGGAGCTGGAGCAGCAGCTCACCGAGGAAGAATATAACCGTCGGTTAGAATCCCGCGACCCCCGCCGCCGCACCATTCAGAAGACCCGCTATTGCCTGCCCTACGCAGGGCATACCTATGAGATCGATATCTATCCCTTCTGGAAAAAACAGGCGGTGATGGAGGTGGAGCTTTCGGAAGAGGAGGAGGCCTTCACGCCCCCGCCCTTCATTCGTATTCTAAAAGAGGTAACCGGCGATCCCCGCTATTCCAATCATTCCCTGGCGCGGGAAATTCCCGAAGAAGAAACCATATAAAGAACCCCGCTGTTTTCTTTTGAAAACAGCGGGGTTTTTCTTATCGACCGAAGGGATTTAAAAATCCTTCCTGTTTGGAGGTTTGTGCATCCGCAACGGTGGGGACATATTCACTCAAAGTAAGGGTGATGGATTGCTCCTTGCCATTACGTTTGACAACGATGGTAACACTCTCGCCCACCTTCTTCTGATCGATGATGGCGTTGGCCTCGGCCTCGGTGGAAACCTTTTTGCCCTCCACCGACACCACATAATCCCCCGACTGGAAGCCCGCTTTCGCGGCATCGGAGCCCGCCTCCACGCCGGAGATATAAAGACCCAGCTCATTGACGCGATACATCATGGCGTTCATCATATCGTTGATCTCCACAAAGGTGAACCCGGGGTCGACCCGCCCGGTAACATACCCATGGCCGATCAGATCCTCGATAACAACCTTGGCGGTATCGATGGGGATGGCAAAGCCCAAGCCCTCGATCTCTTCGCCTGCTGACTTGGCGTTGACAACCCCCACCAACTGCCCGCTGGTATTAAACATTCCGCCGCCGGAATTACCGGGGTTGATGGCGGTATCGGTCTGGAGCAGGCGCATGGTGGTCTTATCGATGGTGATCTCCCGATCCAGGGCGCTGATGATCCCTTGGGTAACGGTGCCGCCCAGCTCGCCCAAGGGGTTGCCCACCGCAACCACCGTTTCGCCCACCTGCAGTTCCTCGGAACTGCCGAAGGCGGCGGGGGTGAGATCCTTGGCTTCTACCTTAATGACCGCCAGATCGGATTTCTGATCGCTGCCGATCAGCTTGGCTTTATATTCGGTGCCGTCCGCCAAGCGGACGTTGATGTTGGTTGCCCCTTCGATAACATGATGGTTGGTCACCATATACCCATCGGCGGTGATAATAACGCCGCTGCCCGCACCTTCGCTGACATATTGCTGCATAAAGGAGCCGGTAACGATCTGCTCGGTGGTGATCTCCACCACGCTGTTTTTCACCAGCTCCGCCACCTGGGGAACGGTGAGGACTTCCTTAACGGTATCGCCCTTTTCGTCCTTGAGTTTTGTGGTCTTATAGATCACCGCCGCGCCCTCGGCGATAACGGTATCCTTGGCGGCAAGCCTTGCCCCTGCAAAGCCACCGATCAGCCCCAGCACCAACGCCAGCACCGCCACCCCCGCAACAACGGGGACAAACACCTTGGCGGTAATGGGCTTGGGCTCTTTTTTAGGAGCAACGGGGGTCTGATAGGCAGGCTCTTCCCTGGGAAGATCCTGCTCGGGGCGGACATAATGATAGACCGGTTGCTCGGCGGTGGGCGCACCCTCCACAGGCTGTTCGGGCTTTTGGATGGGTTCGCCGGTCATGGGATCAAAATTATATTCATTCATCGGTATAAAACCTCCTTGGTTTTCCAGAATTAACTATATTATAACCCATCCTTATGAAAAAAGTGTGAAGAAATTTGAAAAAATCCGCATATTTTTGAAAAGACTTGCTTTTTTTCATTCTTTCGCGTATAATATCTTAAAATGATTTATCATTTCCTGCGGAAATAGTAAGGCAACTGCCCTTTTCAGAGAATCGGTGCCATAGGCTGAAAGCCCGATAAGATGCGGTTTCCCCAAGCGTGCGCTCCGCAGCGTATCCCCCTTGCATGAGTGAGGGGCGGGCTTCTCCTCCGTTAGCGGGAGCATGAGTGATAAACCGGAGTGGAACCGCGCTTGAAATTTTTGCGCCTTCGTTGCAGTTGCAACGAAGGCTTTTTTATTTGGAGGTTTTTATGTTATTCAAGAAAGTTCGGGAGGATCTCAACGCTTTTAAAGAGCGGGATCCCGCCGCAAGAAGCAAGGCCGAGATCTTCTTTTTATATAACGGCTTTCATGCGGTGCTTTTTTACCGCCTTTCCCATTGGCTCTATCGCCGTAAATGCTTTTTTCTGGCGCGCTGGGTCTCCCAATACGCCAAATTTCGCACCGGGGTGGAGATCCATCCCGCCGCCACCATCGGCAAAGGCCTTTGCATCGACCACGGCACCGGGATCGTCATCGGCGAAACGACCGTGATCGGTGATTATTGCCTGCTCTACCAGGGCGTTACCTTAGGCGGTACCGGCAAGGATACCGGCAAACGCCACCCCACCTTAGAAGATCATGTTATGGTGGGGAGCGGCGCTAAAATCTTAGGCCCCTTCACCATCGGCAGTCATAGCAAGATCGCCGCCAACGCGGTGGTTCTGGAAGAGATCCCGCCCCATTCCACGGCGGTGGGCGTTCCCGCCAAGGTGATTCGGCAAAACGGCAAGCGGGTGGAAAGCGACCTGATGGATCAGGTGCATATCCCCGACCCCGTTGCCCAGGAGCTGGCAAGGCTCGCCGCCCGCATCGAAGAATTAGAGAAAAAATTGGAGGATCAATAAATTATGAAGCTTTATAATACTTTAACACGCCAAAAGGAAGAATTTGTTCCCATCACGCCGGGCAAGGTTCTGATGTATGCCTGCGGACCCACCGTTTATAACTTTTTCCATATCGGCAACGCCCGCCCCTTTATCACCTTTGATGTTTTGCGCCGTTATTTTGAATATCGGGGCTATAAGGTCAAGTTTGTTCAGAACTTCACCGATGTGGACGATAAGATGATCAAAAAGTCCAACGAAGAAGGCATCACCCTCGCCGAGCTGGGCGACCGCTATATTAATGAATACTATACCGATGCCCAAGGCTTAGGGGTAGGCAAGGCCACCGTTCATCCCCGCGCCACCCATTGCATCGGCGATATCATCAAGATCATCGAGGAGCTGATCGCCAAGGGCTATGCCTATGAATCGGGCGGGGATGTTTTCTATTCCACCAAGAAATTCCAAGGCTACGGCAAGCTTTCCCACCTGCCGATGGATCAGCTGGAAAGCGGCGCGCGGATCGATGTCAACGACCTCAAAGAAGATCCCATGGACTTTGCGGTCTGGAAGGCGGCAAAACCCGGCGAGCCTGCCTGGGAATCCCCCTGGGGCTTGGGTCGGCCGGGCTGGCATATCGAATGCTCGGCGATGGCCTGCAAGTTTTTGGGCAAGACCATCGATATCCATTGCGGGGGCGTGGATCTGATCTTCCCCCACCATGAAAACGAGATCGCCCAGAGCGAAGCGGCCAATGGCTGTGAGTTTGCCCATTATTGGCTCCATAACGGCCATATCAATGTGGATAACCGCAAGATGAGCAAATCGGCGGGCAATTTCTTTACCGTTCGGGATGCGGCCGCCGCCTATGGCTATGAAACCATTCGTCTCTTTATGCTCTCCTCCCATTACCGCAGCCCCATCAACTACAGTAAGGATGTTTTGGAGGCGGCCAAGGCCGGTCTGCAACGCCTTTATACCACCAAAAACAATCTGGAATATGCCCTCAAATCCGCAAGTGGCAATCTGACTGCCGAGGAAGAGGCACTCCTTTCCGAACTGCCCGCCTTCAAGGAGCGGTTCATTGAGAAGATGGACGATGATCTCAATACCGCCGACGCCCTTTCGGTCATCTATGATCTGGCCCGCTGGATCAATACCCAGCTGGCAGGCGCTCCCTCATTGGCATTCTTAACCGAGATGAAGGGGATGTTTGCCGAGCTGACCGAGGTTTTAAATATCGTCAACGGCGAGCAGGAGATGGAGATCCCCGCCGAGGTGAAAGAGCTGGTAGAAGCCCGCACCGCCGCCCGCGCCGCCAAGGATTTTGCCAAGGCCGATGCCATCCGCGACCAGCTTGCCGCCATGGGCGTCATTCTGGAAGACGGAAAAGACGGCGTTAAGATCTTAATGAAACAATAAAAAATATACAACACAGCTTCCCCGAGGAAGCTGTGTTTTTGTTTTATATTACCCTTGAAATAATACTATTATAGGAGTATAATAAGGGGCAGAAAAGAAGGTGATCCTAATCGATAAGAATATTCTCGGCGCGGCCCTGGCCTTTTTGCTCGGCCTGGCGGTCGCCGCCGCAAACTACGGGCTTTCCCGCCTCCTGCTCATAAAGCAACCGCGGCTCTTTGCCGCAGGGCAGGTGATCCGCCAGATCCTTTCGGTGGGCTATCTGCTTGCCCTTTATTTTCTGGGCGGGAAGACCCCATGGAACCCCCTTTGGCTGCTGATCGGCGGCGGGCTGGGGCTGACCCTCCCCCTGCTATGGTCCACCAAACGGCTGGTTCAGCTCAGTCAAGGAAAGGAGGACTCTGCAGATGGGTGAAAAATCCAAAGTCATCTTCCGCCTCTTCGGGATTTTAGATGTTACCGGCGAGGTGGTAACCATGTGGATCATCCTGGCTGTGATCGCGGCCATTGCGTTGATCGTTAAAAAGAACCTCAAAGAGCGGCCCGGCCGTTTCCAAAACATGGTGGAAACGGGCGTGGAATATCTGGACCATTTCTTTGGGGATATTTTAGGGAAGAAAAAATCCAGGCAATACATAACCTTTCTCTCCTCCCTCTTCATCTTTATCATCTTCGGGAACTATTCGGGGCTGATCCCCGGCGTTGGGCTGACCGACTATGTGAAAGCCCCCACCGCCAGCCTTTCGGTAACCGCCGCCTTAGGCGTTATTACCTTTTGCTTTTTGCAATATGCAGGCCTAAGGTGCGGCGTCAAGCACTATTTCAAGCGGTTTATCAGCCCGGTCTTCTTTATGCTTCCCCTTTTGATCTTAGATGAATTTATCAAGCCCGCCTCCCTGGCGTTGCGCTTATTCGGTAACGTTTTCGGGGAGGAAATGGTTACCGAGGAGCTTTACCATATCTTCCCCATCGGCGTTCCGATGGTGATGATGGTGCTCTCCCTTCTCTTCTGCGCCCTGCAGGCGCTGGTCTTTACCATGCTGACATCCATCTATCTCGACGAAGTAACCGAGATCGAGGAATAATTTTTTAAAAAACAAAGGAGAAAAAAACTATGAATTCTGCAATTATCGCTATCGCCGCCGCGATCGCAATCGCGGTCAGCACCATTGCCCCCGCAATCGCCCAGGGCATCACCGCCAAGAGTGCTATGGAAAGCATCGCCCGCCAGCCCGATGCCGCGAAAGACATCCGCTCCACCCTCATCATCGCGCTGGCCCTGATGGAAGCGTTGACCATCTACGGTCTGCTGATCGCTTTCATGCTGATCGCCAAGATCTGATCTGCGGCCTATGAACATTCAATTATCCATCTCGATCTGGACCGTCATCTGCTTTATTCTGCTGATGCTGATCCTGCATTTTTGGCTTTTGAAGCCCCTCTTGCAACTGATGGACAAGCGGCAGGCCCGCATTGATGCGGCCAAGGCGAAAAAAGAAGCCCGCGCCCAAATGGAGCAAGAGCAGGCGGAAGCCCTTCTGCGCCTTCAAAAGGAGCAAAAGGCCGCCCAAAAGAAGCAGTTTCGGCAGCAGATCGAAGCGGTACGGGCCGAAAATAAAAAGGCGATCGACCAAGCCAGGGAGCAACGGCTGGAGGTTTTGGATACCTTCCGCGCCGAGACCAAGGCGGAGCGGGCGGCCATCCTTGATAAACTGAGCGCCCACTCGGAGGAGCTGGCCAAGTCCTTTGCCGATAGCCTGCTGAAGGAATAAGGAAATTATGGAAATCCAATATGTTATTATAAACTTTTTGCTGCTGGCCGTCCTTTTGTTTCTGGTCGGGCGCAAGACGGTGATCAAGCTTTTCCGTTCCCGCCGCGAAGGGATCTTGGCGGCGCTGGACGAAGCGGAGCAGATCGAAAATTCTGCGCCCCCCGCGCCCAAAAGCCTGCCTGAGGAGGAGCCGTTGCCGGAAAATCCTGCGCTGACCGAGGCTAAAAAAGCGGCCGGGGGCAAGATCGCCCAGCTTCAGCTCTTTCAGGAGCGGGAATGCAGGGAGATCCATCGGGTGATGATCGAAGAGACCAAAAAGGATTTCTTCAATCGGATGGAAAGCAGCGTAGCCGCCCTTTTTGCAAAGGAGCCCTATTTAAGCAAGATCCGCAGCAAAGAAGCGGCTTTGGTCGAGGAGATCCTCGGCATGATCAAGCTGACCCCGGGCGACATGGCTTACCTTAAGCACCATGACGTCCTTTATGTTACTTTAACCTCTGCCTATCCGCTGGATCCTGCGCTGGTGGAGCAGGTGGATCAATGCACCACCGCCCTTTTGCAGACGGTCAATGGGAAAACCTCCCTTTGGGTGCGGGAAGATCCCGCGCTGATCGGGGGCTTGCGCCTGCGTATCGGTGATACCGTCTACGACGGAACGGTGCAGGAGGCTCTCTACCATTTTGAAAAGAGCATCAACCGCGCCCCCATCACCACCGACGAAGCGGCGCGGGAGGTTTTGGCGGAATTTGCCGAAAAAGCAAAAAATGTGCAGGCCAAGATCCATGTCTATCAATTAGGGCGCGTTCTGCAGGTCTCCGACGGGATCTGCTGGATGGACGGCCTTGCCGACATTATGTATGGCGAAGTGGTGGAATTTGATTGCGGCGAGCGGGGCATGATCTTAGACATTCAGCCCAGCCGCATCGGATGCGTCATCTTCGGCGAATATGAACATATCGAAAGCGGCAGTCGGGTGCGGCGGGTCGGCCGCATCGCCTCGGTGCCTGTTGGTGAGCCCATGCTGGGGCGGGTGGTGGATGCCATCGGCAATCCCCTGGACGGCGATGGGCATATTTACTTCACCGAGCGCCGCCCCATCGAATGCCGCGCACCGGGCATCTTAGACCGTGCGCCGGTGGAAAAGCCCCTCCATACCGGCATCAAAGCCATCGACGGCCTGGTTCCCATCGGCAAAGGCCAGCGGGAACTGATCATCGGCGACCGCCAGACGGGCAAGACCGCCCTGGCGCTGGATGCCATTATTAATCAAAAGGGCAAAGGGACCATTTGTATCTACGTTGCCATCGGGCAGAAGGATACCACCATCTCCGAGATCCACGAACGGCTGGAGCAATGCGGCGCGATGAGCTATACCACCATCATCGCCACCAACGCCTCCGGCTCGGCGGCCACCCAATATATCGCCCCCTTCTCGGGCACCGCCATGGCAGAATACTTTATGCATCAGGGCAAGGATGTTCTGATCGTCTATGATGATCTTTCCAAACACGCCGTTGCCTATCGGGAACTTTCCCTGCTGCTCCACCGCCCCTCCGG
>JAFSBD010000331.1 GCA_017442025.1 Clostridia bacterium | reverse complement strand
TCCCCTTCCGCATTTTGCTTTTTTTGCAAAAATAAGCAGGGTTTCGAGAAATTTTACTTGATTTTTGTATTTTTTTAATCTATGTTAATAACAACATCTTGTGTTTGGTTGAAATAAAAAGTAATATATCTTGTATTTTCCTATTGACATTGCCCCATATATCGTGTAGAATAGTAGATGTCCCCGCAATATGCGGGGTTTTTTATGGAAAGGAGCGCGAAAGATGACGATCGAAGGGCTTCAAAAGCTCACTTTGCTGGATTATCCCGGCCGAACCGCCTGCACCGTTTTTTTAGCCGGTTGCAATTTTCGATGCCCCTTTTGCCATAACTTCGAATTGGTTGTGAATCCTGCCGCTCCGCTGATGACCGATGAAGAACTGCTGGATTATCTCCAAAAGCGCAAAGGCCTTTTGGATGGCGTTGCCATCACCGGGGGAGAGCCTCTTTTGCGTAAAGAGCTACCCGAGCTGCTGCGTAAGGTAAAGGCGTTGGGTTATGCTGTTAAGCTGGATACCAACGGAAGCTTTCCCGCAAGGCTCAAGGCGCTGGTGGAGGAAGGGCTGGTCGATTATGTGGCGATGGATGTAAAAAATGCGCCCGCCCGCTATGGCGAGACGGTCGGTTTTTTAAAGTTGGATTTAGCAGCTATTCAGAAAAGTATCGATTACTTATTGACCGACGCGGTGGATTATGAATTCCGCACCACCGTTGTGGAGCAGTATCACTCTGCCGAAGAGATCCGAGCGATCGCTGAATGGATCCAAGGGGCAAAGCGGTATTATTTGCAGCAGTTTAAAGCTTCGGAGCGGGTGCCCAACGAGGCTCTTTCTGCGCCGAGCTATCAAAAGATGCAGGAATACTTGCAGATTGCTTCTGAGATTATTCCGCAAACAGAATTGAGAGGAGTTGGATGAAATGAAAGTGTTCCTAATGCAAGGGGATTCCATCACCGATGCCGAGCGAAGCAAAAGCACCAGCAACCCGGATGCCACTAATCTTTTGGGTAAGGGCTATCCTGCCTTCACCGCCTCGGCGCTGGAGCTGAAATACCCCGGTGAATATACCTATATCAACCGTGGTGTCAGCGGCAACCGCATTGTTGATCTCTTTGCTCGCGATAAGCTGGATCTGATCAATCTTGAGCCGGATGTTTTGAGCATCCTGATCGGTGTTAACGATGTCTGGCATGAGTATAGCCGCCAAAACGGTGTCGAGCCCGAAAAATTTGAAATGATTTATAATCTTTTGCTGGATGAGGTGCAAGAAGCGTTGCCCGAGATCAAGATCATCCTGATGGGTGCCTTTATTCTGCCCGGGTTATCCTATGATTATGACGCCTTCCGCGCCGAGGTGGAAGAGCGCGCTGCAATCACCAAAAAGATCGCCGAAGAGCGTGGCCTTAAGTTTGTCGATCTGCAGACGTTGTTTGATGAAGCAGCTGCCAAGGGGGTCCGGCATCTTACAAGGGATGGTGTTCATCCCGATTATGCCGGCTGTGAATTGATTAAAAATGCACTGGTTGCGGCGTTTGAGGAGGTGCGGTAAGATGAAAACAGTTTTGATGCAGGGCGATTCCATTACCAACGGTCTGCGAAATATGGATGTTCCCGAGGATCTGGGGCAATGGTATGCCAAGCGTGTAGCGGGTGCATTGGAGCTGGCCCATCCCGGTGAATATGCCTTCATTAACCGCGGCATTTCGGGCAACCGCATTGTGGATATCTATGCCCGCATTAAGCAGGATATCATCAATCTCAAGCCCGATATTATGAGCCTGATGATCGGTACAAACGATGTCTGGGCGGAACATAGCCGCAAAAACGGTGTTCCACCCGAAAAATATGAGCGCTTTTATGAGATGATTCTGGATGAGGTGGAGGCGGCCTTGCCCGATATTAAAATCATCCTGATGGGCTCTTATTTTCAGGAGGGGGTGCAGGAATATAATGATTCCTTCCTTTCTGAGGTGAAGGAGCGCGCCGAAATTGTACGTAGAATTGCCGAGCGGCGCGGTTATCCCTATATCGCCACCCAGCCGTTGTTTGATGAGGCGGAAAAAAGCGGGGTAAAGCATCTCACCTTCGATGGTGTTCATCCCGATTATGCCGGCTGCGAGCTTTTAAAGAACGCGCTGGTCCAAGAAATTGAAAAATTATAATTTATATAGGAGAGAGAACGATGTATCACGTAATTAAACGCGATGGTGCCGAAGCTGATTTTAATATTGCCAAGATCAGCGTAGCCATCCAAAAGGCATTTGATGCCGTTGGCAAAGAATCCCATCCCAGCATTATTGACCTTCTTGCGTTGAAGGTAACTGCCCATTTCGAAAATAAGATCAAAGACGGCAAGATCGCCGTTGAAGAGATTCAGGATAGCGTAGAAGCTGTTTTGAGTGAATCGGGCTATGCCGATGTGGCCAAGGCCTATATTCTTTACCGTAAGCAGCGGGAAAAGGTCCGCAACCTCAAGACCACCTTCCTGGATTATAAGTCCTTGGTGGATAGCTATGTGAACGTTACTGACTGGCGCGTGAAGGAAAACTCCACCGTTACCTATTCGGTCGGCGGCTTGATCCTTTCCAATAGCGGCGCCATCACTGCCAACTATTGGCTGAGCGAGATCTATGATGCGGAGATTGCCGATGCCCATCGCAATGCCGATATTCATATCCACGATCTTTCCATGCTCACCGGCTATTGCGCCGGATGGTCCTTGAAGCAGCTCATCAAGGAAGGCTTGGGCGGCGTTCCCGGCAAGATCACCTCTGCCCCCGCAAAGCACCTGGTCTCCCTCTGCAATCAGATGGTCAACTTCCTGGGGATCATGCAGAATGAATGGGCGGGCGCGCAGGCGTTCTCCTCTTTCGATACATACCTTGCTCCCTTTGTTAAGGTGGATAACCTGACCTATTGGGAGGTTAAGAACTGCATCCAGTCCTTTGTCTACGGCGTAAATACC
>JAFSBD010000330.1 GCA_017442025.1 Clostridia bacterium | reverse complement strand
GACGGATGGGCTCACCCCTTTATCGGCAGGAGCCTGGGGCGCCCCGCCATCGCCTATGTTGCCAACGGAAGCGGCGGCTATTTCAACGCCCTCAAGCCGAAATTCAATGCGCTGGCCGACGATCTTTTTGCCGAAGGCTACGAAATGATCATCGAGGACCGCAAATACACCAACTATAACCAACTGGCCGATGGCTCGGTGGTTCATATGAGCGACCTGCTCTGCCAGGATATCACCCGCCATATCGATGAGGGGATCTCCCCCGCCGAGGCGATGGGGATGGGCTTTTGCGAGCTGCCCGCCGAGATCGTTGGGCTGATGCTGGCCACCGCCACTCCCGATGCCATCACCTGGAGCCGTCTCAATATGCCGATGAATCTGGGCTTTTGCCCCCATGGAGCCTATCTTGCCAGCGCGGCGATGGCCTTCCCCGCAGATGCGGGCGAGCCCATCGAACTGCCCGCCTGCTGCTCGGGAACGGTAACCAAGGATGGTTATACCGCCCTGCGGTTTAAAAATCCCCCCGCGGATGTTCCGCCCATCGATGCCAAGATGCGGCAGGAGGCCTATACCTTCATCTGCGAAAATCTGCAAGAGCCCATCGGATTTTCTGACCTGCGCCGAAAGGTGCAGACCCGTTTCTTCAAGGATCAGATCTGCCCGCCCGCGGCCCTTTTGACCTATGGCGTTCTTTACTCCCTTCAAAAGGAAGGGCGGTTGCTGGAGCAGATCGAAAGGGTTCCCTTCCGTGAGAACCTGACCGCACCGAAAACCTATCTGTCAATCAAATAGCAAAAGACCTCGCTTTCAGCGAGGTCTTTTTTATATTTCAAGATATTTTCTTAATTTCTCGGCATCCCCATCAAAGAGATAGCCCGCGATGCCGCATTCCTTTGCCCCTTGGATATTCTTGGAGCTGTCGTCGATAAAAATGCTCTCCTCTGCTTTAAGGTCAAACCGCTCCAAGAGATGCTGAAAGATCTCCCTTTGGGGCTTGACCATGCGGATGGGGCCGGAGAAAACCAGCCCATCAAAAAGGTCTAAAACTTCTTTAATATGAGGAACGCTCTGATACCGCTCGGTAAATTCCACGCTGATGTTGGAGAGCAGATAGAGTTTTCCGCCCCGCGCTTTAATGGCCTGCACCAGCTCCTTCATCCCCGCGATGGGCGGCATATTCTCCACCCAATGAGCCTGCACCATGCATGCCTTTTCATAAAGATGCTCCGGCAGGCGGGCGCGAAAGGCTTTCCGCGCCTGCTCCTCGGTGAGCGTGCCTGCATCCAATTTATCGCAATAAAGGCGGTCGAAGACCACCGCGCTGACCTGCGCCCGCTCCGCCTCATCGGGAAGATAGGGGCGGGCGATCCATTCGGGGACATAATGAACCAAAACGTTCCCAAAATCGAAAATATAATTCTTAAAATCAGCCATTTATCTTTTCCTTTTTGAGGTCATACCGCACCAGCCCGATGACAATGGAGCCCAAACTCAGCACCTCGCAGATGATCGCCCCGATGGCAACGTTAATGATGTTATAAACCAGCCAGGAAGGGGAAACGATCAACCCGAAAAGGCGGATCGCCTTGGCGTTTTGCAGGCGGTAGCTGACGGTGCTGACCGTCATGGCGATCACCGGCAGCAGTTCAATGATCCCATTGAAAAGGTTCCATTCCTTATCAAAGCAGGTAAAGGTCAGCAGATAGGATACTCCGTAAAGGGCAATAAACCCGATCAACCATGCGATATGGTCGGCGCGGAATTTCTTGGGATTGGCAAAGATCAACGCCCGCACCGCGGCGATGATGTTCATGATCCCGCCGACCGTCGCTCCCAGCATAAAGAAATTCACCGCAAAAAGGGACGCCCCGCAAAACTGAAAGGCCATCACCTTGCCCGGCGTTTTTTGCTGGTAGGAAAGAATATTAAAGGCCATGGCAAAAATGCCGATCACCTGGGCTATGATTTCAAAATAATCCATGGAATCCGCCTCCACATCAATCGCCCAGGCGGATGTTGATGCCGCCGCTGTTCTTATCGCTATCGATTTGGATGTAGGGCGCGAGCGCCTGGGCAGTCTGGATCAAGGGCATCGACT
>JAFSBD010000329.1 GCA_017442025.1 Clostridia bacterium | reverse complement strand
GTGCTGACTTTTTTGGTGCTCTTTGCGTTCGGATCCAGGATGTTTTTACCCTGGAAGTTCAGTTTTTTAAGCTGATTGGTGTTATCCTGAACGGAACCGATAACGGAATATACAAAACCGTAATCATCAACAACAAGATTAACAAACTCTGTAGGAATAAAGGTAACAAAGTTTTGGCTTGCAGAATGGCCCAGCAAAGAACGGTACATACGGCGCCATGCCATTGTCACCATATCCATAACAGAAAGCTCAACATCCGGAGCGCCGAAAAAGCGGAGGAAGGTGCCCTTCTCATTGAACTCAATAATACCATCCAAGGTACCGGAAGAGATAACATAAAGGGATTTGTTCTTTGCGATCGCAAGCTTAGAAGGTTTAAATTCACCGGAGAAGATATCAGACGTAGGAGCACCAATGATCTGAATAATATTGCCGCTCTTATCCTTATCTAATTTAATAACCTTACTGTTACCGGTATCGCAAATATAGATATATCCTTCTTTGTCGACCGTAACACTCTCAGGCAGGCGCATTTTATAGTCCTTGCCCTTATATTTTAATGTTGAAAGCGTCTTGATAAGTTTAAAATTGGAATCCAGGATATGCAGATATGCATCATTATCTGTACCCACATAATCGATAATATAGATCTCATTATCGGGGCTAACATGCATATCGATAGCATTTTCCAAAGAGGACAACCCCATATCCTGAGCATAATAGACCTTTTCAGGTGCATAGCCGGAAGGAGTTTCGACCGGGGTACCATAGTAGTCGAAATTATAAGAGTTAAATGCGACATAAGCCGAAGAGGGCATTGCCAACATCGAAACTAATACAACTACGGCCATAAAGGCGGTGCCGATTTTGATTAATTTATTTCTCATATCATACACCCCCTATTAACCCTTAATACCCGCATGGGCCATCGTCTTAACCGTACTACTTTGCGCAAAGATAAAGAAGATAATCGGCGGGATCATCATCAATACCGAAGCTGCATATGCTTCACCGGCACGCGCAACACCGCCTTCAGCAGTAATCTGGCTGAGCGCTGTGGGCAAAGTCTTCAAGGTTTCGGTATAAATATAAGTAGCAGCCGTTGCATTCCAGTTACGCTGGAAGGAGAAGATCGCCAAGGTCAGCCACGCCGGTTTGATCGAAGGCATCGCAATAGACCAAAGGATCTTCCACTCCCCTGCACCGTCGATTCGCGCCGCTTCAATCATTGCATCCGGGATCTCAGCCATGTTTTGCTTCAAAAGGAAGATACCCATTGTCGCACTGATTTCAGGCAACCAGAATGCAAGATATGTGTCGATAACACCCAGATAGGACATAACCAGATAGACAGGAATGTCGGTAACACCGCCGGTAAAGAGCAAGGACCAAACAACAAGATTGAAGATAACCTTCTTGCCGGGGAATTTATTCTTTGCCAAGGGATATGCCGCCATTGCCGCAGAGATAATGTGGATAACTGTACCGACAATGGTATTCAAAACAGAGTTAAATACATATCTGGAGAAAGGTACCCAAGAAGAGGAGGTCAGATCAAACAACTTTCTGAAACTCATCAAAGTAGGATTCTTAGTAAAGAACCGGGGCGGGAAGATAAACAGTTCATTATACGGCTTGAAGGACTGCACGATTGCATAAAGCAAGGGCAGACACATGAAAGAAGCGTAAAGAACGAGCAATACATATGTAGAAACATCAGCAACAACAGAAACTTTTGTTCTTCTTAATTTCGTAGACATTCTTATTCACACTCCTTTCTTAATCATGAGAGAACTTCGCCAGCAACTTATTGATCAGTGCTTTGGTGAGAACCATCAGCAATAACAATACAACAGCTATCGCAGAAGCATATCCAATCTCAAAACGTGTGTAACCAAAGTCCTGAATATGGAGGACTAAGGTATGGCCTGCATAGTCGACCGAGGGGTTACCAAGCATGGCAGCGGAAATACCACCGACAGCAAAAGCAGAAGCGATCTGCATAACCGCACCGAACATCAGCATACCGCCCATCTGAGGCAATGTAATGTAGAACAATTCCTGAATACGGTTGCGAACACCATCGATCGCACCGGCTTCTGCAAGGGAGGGATCCAGATTCTGAAGACCGGCAACGAAAGAAAGGAAGCCGGTACCGAGAGAACACCAAAGCTGAACGATAATAACGATGTTCAGCATATAGCGGGTATCCGTCAGCCAAGCAACAGGG
>JAFSBD010000032.1 GCA_017442025.1 Clostridia bacterium | reverse complement strand
TTAATATTCATAGTATATCATATTGACAGCATATTTTAATTGCAGTATAATTGTATACAATCATACAAAGGAGGGAACAAAATGCCTGAATTATCCCATATCAGCAATCTTTTGGAAGACGAAAACTATAAATATGAGCTTCAGGATGTGAAAGATCCCCATCTTTATCGGGATCTTTATACCTATACAGAAATTCCCAAGGTTACCTTCAACCATCGGCGGGTGCCGATTGAGATGCCCCGTGAGATCTGGATCACCGATACCTCCCTGCGGGACGGAATGCAGTCGATGGAGCCCTATAGCGTGGAGCAGATCGTAAAGATCTATAAACTCCTTGCGAAGTTAGGCGGCCCCTTCGGCATCATCCGCCAGACAGAGATGTTTGTTTATAGCGAGAAGGATCGGGAAGCTTTGCGCCGTTGCCAGGAGCTGGGGCTGAAGTTCCCCGAGATCACCACCTGGATCCGCGCCACCAAGGAAGATTTTGCCCTGGTGAAGGATCTGGGCATCCGCGAGACCGGCATTTTGGTCTCCTGCAGCGACTATCATATCTTCAATAAACTCAAGATGACCCGCCGCCAGGCGATGGATCAATATCTTTCCACCGTCGCCCAGGCCTTTGAGGCAGGGGTTATGCCCCGCTGCCATCTGGAGGATATTACCCGCGCAGATTTCTTTGGCTTTGTTGTCCCCTTTGTCAACGAGCTGATGAAGATGAGCCGCGATGCGGGAATCCCTGTCCGCATTCGGGCCTGCGATACCATGGGCTACGGTGTTCCCTATACCGAAGTATCCCTGCCCCGCAGTGTGCCCGGCATCATCTATGGCTTGCGTCATTATTCCGAGGTTCCCAGCGAGCTTTTGGAATGGCACGGTCATAACGACTTTTATCTCTCCGTTGCCAACGCTTCCACTGCCTGGCTCTACGGTGCATCTGCGGTCAACTGCTCCTTGCTGGGCATCGGTGAGCGTACCGGGAATGTGCCTTTGGAGGCGATGGTAATGCAATATGCCTCCTTGCGCGGCTCGCTGGATGGGATGGATACCACCGCCATCACCGAGATCGGGGAGTTCTTCCGCAAGGAAATGGGCTATAACATTCCGCCCATGACCCCCTTTGTCGGCGAGAATTTCAATGTTACCAAAGCGGGCATTCATGCCGACGGTCTTTTGAAGGACGAAGAGATCTATAACATTTTTGATACCAAGAAGATCCTCAACCGCCCCGCCTCGGTTCTGGTCAGCAAGACCTCGGGGCTGGCAGGCATCGCCTATTGGATCAATGAGCATTACGGCCTGGAAGGTGCCGATGCAGTAAATAAGCGCGATCCCTTGGTAATTGCCATGAAGGATTGGGTGGATCAAGAATATGAGGGCGGCCGCCAAACTGCGCTGACCAACCATGAGCTGGAGTTGAAGGTGGCTGAACTTTCCGAAGGGAGATTGAACCGATGATCGAACATAAAACCCATACCCTGGCCGATCAGGTTTTTGAGCGGCTGGAAACGGATATTTTAAGCGGCGTTTATGCCCGCGGCGAGATCCTGATCGAAATGGAACTTTGCCAAAAGCTGGGCGTCAGCCGCACCCCTGTTCGGGAGGCGCTTCGCCGCCTCCAGCAGGAGCACCTTGTTGAGGAATACGGCAAGGGCCTGAAGGTGCTGGGCGTTACCACCGAGGATCTGCAGGATATTATGGAAATGCGTCTGCGGCTGGAAGGCTTTGCCGCCGCCCGCGCCGCCGAGCGGATCACCGAGGAGCAGCTTCAAGAACTCAAAGAGACCCTCGACCTGCAGGAATTTTATCTTGGGAAACATGATTCCGACCATATCAAGGGGATGGACAGTAAGTTCCATGAACTGGTCTATAAATTTTCCGATAGTGTTGTGATCTATGATACGCTGACCCCGCTCCATAATAAGGTCCAGCGTTACCGCCAAAAATCGGTGGAGAACAATAGCCGCGCCAATCTTTCGGTGAAGGAGCACCGCGCCATCTATGAGGCGTTGGCGGCCCATGACCCCAAGGCGGCGGAGGCGGCAATCTTAGAGCATACCAAGAATGCGAAAAACCACATTATGAAAGGTTGAGAATATCATGGGACTGACAATTGCACAAAAAATTATTAAGGAACATCTTTTGAAGGGCGAGATGATCCCCGGCACCGAGATTGCGTTGCGGATCGATCAGACCCTCACCCAGGATGCCACCGGAACGATGGCCTATCTGGAATTTGAAACGATGGGCATCGACCGTGTCCGTACCGAGCGGAGCGTGGCTTATATCGACCATAATACCCTCCAATCGGGCTTTGAGAATGCCGATGACCATCGGTTCATTCAGTCCATTGCCAAAAAGCACGGTATCTATTTCTCCCGCCCCGGCAACGGCATCTGCCATCAGGTGCATCTGGAGCGGTTCGGCATCCCCGGCAAGACCCTCATCGGCTCCGATAGCCATACCCCCACCGGCGGCGGGATCGGTATGCTGGCCTTTGGTGCGGGCGGCCTGGATGTGGCCGTTGCCATGGGCGGCGGTGCGTACTATATCACCATGCCCAAAATGATCAAGGTCAACCTTACCGGCAAACTGCGCCCCTTTGTTACCGCTAAGGATGTCAGCTTAGAGATTCTGCGCATCCTTTCGGTGAAGGGCGGTGTTGGCTACATCGTCGAATGGGGCGGGGAAGGGATCAAGACCCTTTCGGTTCCCGAGCGTGCCACCATCACCAATATGGGCACCGAGCTGGGGGCTACCACCTCCATCTTCCCCTCCGATGAAATTACCAAGGCCTTTTTGGAGGCCGAAGGTCGCGGCGAGGCCTGGAAGCCTTTGGAAAGCGATGCGGATGCGGAATACGATCGCATCATCGAGATCGATCTTTCCACCCTCGAGCCGCTGATCGCCAAGCCCCATAGCCCCGATAATATTGCCAAGGTCTCCGACCTGAAGGGCACCAAGGTGGATCAGGTCTGCATCGGCTCC
>JAFSBD010000328.1 GCA_017442025.1 Clostridia bacterium | reverse complement strand
TATTCGCAATACCCCCTCCTGCTCTCAGGTATGCTGGATTGAGCGGGTGGAGCAGGTGGGAGAAACATTGACCTTTTATTTGGTCGACGGTGTCCCTCCCGCAGGCGATGAAGGGGAAGGCTGCGCCCTGCTCGGGGTGGAGATCGCTAAAAAGAGCATTGCCGACTGCTCTGCATACGAGGTGAATGTGCAAGAGCAGTTGATTTGCCCCACTTAATTTTAAAATCCCCTCTGAAAAGAGGGGATTTTTCTTGACCTTTTTGCAGATATTGGTTACAATATAAGGTGAAAATTTTTAGTATGGAGGAAGTTCATGCTCGAACTGAAGGATGTATCCTTCGCGGCCGAGAATGAGGACGGCAGCGTGAAGGAAATATTGAAAAATGTCAATCTATCGGTGGATGAGCGGTTTGTGGCCATCACCGGCCCCAACGGCGGCGGTAAATCTACCCTCGCCAAGATCATCGCCGGTATCTATAAACCGACCTCCGGCCGTATCTTTTTAGATGGGGAGGATATCACCGATCTTTCCATCACCGAGCGGGCCCAAAAAGGCATCAGCTTTGCTTTTCAGCAGCCGGTGCGCTTTAAGGGCATCACCGTTCGGGATCTCATTACCCTGGCGGCAGGGAAAGAGATCGGCGTGAGCGAGGCCTGCGCCTATCTTTCGGAGGTGGGGCTTTGCGCCCGCGATTATATCAATCGGGAACTCAATGCCAGCCTTTCCGGCGGTGAAGTGAAGCGGATCGAGATCGCAACCGTCCTTGCGCGGGGCACCAAGGTCTCGGTCTTTGATGAGCCCGAAGCGGGCATCGATCTTTGGAGCTTTTCCAACCTGATCCAGGTTTTTGAGAAGATGCACGAAACCATCAACGGCACCATTCTGATCATCTCCCATCAGGAGCGGATCCTTAATATTGCCGATAAGATCATCGTTGTTGCCAACGGTACGGTCCGCGCCGCAGGGGCGAAGGACGATATTCTGCCCGAGCTTTTGCAGGGCGAAGGCGGCCCTTGCAGTATGCTGACGAGTAAATTATAAGGAGGGAGCGCATCATGGATCAGATTCAAAAAACCTTGCTGGAGCAGGTGGCAGACCTCCATGAGGTGCCCTCCGGCGCTTATAATATCCGCGCAAACGGCACCTCTGCCGGGCGCAATACCACCGCGAATATCGATATTGTTACCAAAGAGGATAAAGACGGTATTGATATTATCATTAAACCCTTTACTAAGAACGAGAGTATGCATATCCCTGTGATCCTGAGCGAAAGCGGAGTGCAGGATATGGTATATAACGATTTTTATATCGGCGAGGGCGCCGATGTTACCATTGTTGCGGGTTGCGGCATTCATAATGCAGGCAGCGGCGAATCCCGCCATGATGGGATCCATACCTTCTATGTTGGTAAAAATGCCAAGGTGCGGTATGTGGAAAAGCACTATGGGCAGGGCGACGGCAACGGAAAGAATGTCATGAACCCCACCAGCGTTGTCATCGTTGAGGATGGCGGCTATATGGAGATGGAGACGGTTCAGATCAAGGGCGTGGATTCCACCAAGCGGGTAACCACCGCCAAGTTGGGGGCGGAGGCCACCCTCATTGTCCATGAAAAGAT
>JAFSBD010000327.1 GCA_017442025.1 Clostridia bacterium | reverse complement strand
TATGATCCATTAGCTCAGCTGGCAGAGCACCTGACTTTTAATCAGGTTGTCCGGAGTTCGATTCTCCGATGGATCACCAAAAGAAAAAAGCAACACCTTTGGGTGTTGCTTTTTTCTTTTGACGATCCTCGGAGAATGAACCTTTTTCGCAAAGCGAAAAAGGTTCGTTGAGGCAGCCGCGCCGCCGCGATAGGCGGGGCGGTCTGTGAAGTCTCGAGTTGCGACTGCGACCGCTGCCGGTGGCAGATGAAGGGAGCAGGTTAGCATCTGCCGCAACACAAAAAATATCGAGCAAACAACGGCTTGCGATGAATTTTTTGATGTTGCAAAGGTGTATTGATGAAACTATAGTTAAAGATAACAACAAAGGGCCGAGTAGAAAAAGCAGCCGAAAAAATGCTGAGCGCAGAGTTTCTCCGAATCTCATTTGCTCAAACTATTAGCCGAGTTTTCCTTGCTCTTTTGCTCCCGCTCATAGACCTTCTTAATGGTATCCTCCACCTCAGCCAATCCCAAAACCTCCCCGCTTTCGGAATTTTTGATCTTTCCTTCCCCGTCAAAAAGGTAGTAGCCGCTTTTCCCATTTAAAACATAGTAATAGTCCCCGCCGGTTTGATAAAGATAAACAAAAACCGTATCCCCCAAACGGATCTTCGGTTCATGGACCGTTTCCACCCAAAGGGTTCCCACCAATCCTTCCTCCACCCGCACCGAAAGAACATCCCCCGCCGCGGCATCGCCCCGATAAACCTCTTCAACGGTAAGATCATAATCGGTAAAATTACTGGATGAAAACCGAAAGGCCTTTGATTTATCCTCAAAAGTTCCTTTCACGATCAGATGGGCTTTTTCGATCTGCTCCTCAGCCGTCATGGCGGGAAAGGTGGCAAACCCGATCTGCCGAACAAAAACATGATCCAAAAGAAGATACGCGCCGATCAGCACCAATCCCGCCAGAAAAAAGCTCCCTAAAACCAACCATCCCTTTTTGAAAAAAACCATTCCGTTCAACCCCCTTTGCAATTTTTGAAGTTCTGTAAATAACACCTTCGAAAGCCATCATTTTGTGACAATCCTTTTGATTCTTTACTTTTTTATTCCATTTGGCTATAATAAAACCATCAATTCATTCAAAAAGGATATAACCAAATGAAGCAATACATCGATTCTCTATCGACAAAAGCGGCCTATCTGCAGTTATACGAGCGTCTGCGGGAGGATATCATCGAGGGGGTCTATCCCTTCGGAAGCAAGCTTCCCTCCAAGCGGTTGCTGGCGGAGGAGAGCGGCCTGAGCGTCATAACGGTGGAGCACGCCTATGCTCTTTTGGCGGAGGAGGGCTACATTGAGGCCCGCCCGCGGAGCGGATATTATGCCATCTATCGGGAGCGGGATTTTCTCTCCACCGCCCTCACCGCGTCGATTGCCCCACGCAAAGCACCGCCCCACCATCCCCATACCGCCTTTCCCTATTCGGTGCTGGCCCGCACCATGCGCAAGGTGCTGACCGACTACGGTGAGGAGATCCTGCTCAAATCCCCCAATCGCGGCTGCGCCGAACTGCGGGGCGCCATCGCCGCCTACCTTGCCCGCAGCGCGGGGATGCAGGTGCGGCCCGAGCAGATCATCATCGGCGCGGGAGCGGAATATCTCTATAGCCTCATTGCCCAGCTTTTGGGGGAAGGGCGGATCTTCGGGCTGGAAGATCCCTCTTATGAAAAGATCCGCCAGGTCTATGCCGCCAACGGCATCCCCTGCGACCTTTTAAAAATGGGATCAGAGGGCATCCGCACCGCCGCCCTGGATGCCACCCAAGCCACCGTTTTGCATATTACCCCCTTCAACAGCTACCCCAGCGGCATCACCGCCACCGCCTCCAAGCGCAAAGAATATCTGCTCTGGGCAAAAGAACGGGATGGCTATATCATCGAGGATAACTACGATTCCGAGCTGACGGTTTCCCGCAAAAGAGAAGAGCCCCTCTTTTGCCGCAGCTTAGAGGGGCGGGTTCTTTATCTCAACACCTTTTCCCGCACCGTTGCTCCATCCATGCGGGTTGGATACCTGGTTTTGCCGGAAGAACTGCTGGCCGCCTTTGACCGAAAATTGGGCTTTTACTCCTGCACCGTT
>JAFSBD010000326.1 GCA_017442025.1 Clostridia bacterium | reverse complement strand
TGGCGCAGGTGATAGAGCGGGTGCAAAAAACCTTTGGGCTCAAAGCGGGTGCAGAATGCACCATCGAGCTCAACCCCGAAAGCACCACCCCTGCTCTGCTCTATGGGCTGAAAGAGATGGGATTTAACCGCATCTCCCTGGGGGTGCAATCTATGAACGACGAAGAACTTGCCACCCTCGGCCGCCTGCATAACGCCCAAAAGGCCAAAGAGGCGTTGGAGATGATCTTTGCGGCGGGCTTTCAAAATGTTTCCGCCGATGTTATGTTTGGCCTGCCGAATCAGACGCTCCAAAGCTTTGCTCATACCCTCGATACATTACTTTCCCATCCCATCACCCACCTTTCCGCCTATTCCCTTCAATGGGAGGAGGGTACACCCTTGGGGGATGCGCCCCATCCGATGGAGGAGGAGCAGGAGGAATCCCTTTGGCAGCTGCTTTGCCAAAAAACAAAAGAGGCGGGGATGGTCCATTATGAGGTCTCCAATTTTGCCAAAGAGGGCTTTGAATCAAAGCACAACAGCGCCTATTGGGCCCGCACCGATTATCTGGGGCTCGGCCCTTCCGCCCATTCCTTTTTAAACGGCGTGCGATACAGCGCCCCTTGCGATACCGCCCTTTTTATCGCCAACCCCGATCCCTTGCAAGATCCCCTGCCCATCGAGCCCCAAGAGGCCAAAGAGGAGGAGATCATGCTGGGATTGCGCACCATAGGCGGCATTCCCTTATCCCTTTTGCCAAAGGGTTTTAATTTTGAGAAATATAAAGATTTTTCCTATATCGAAAAGGATCGGTTTATTCTCAACGAGCGAGGATTTTATTTATCAAACAGTATAATTTCCGACATTTTATCCAAGGAGTAATCAAATGAACTATAAGCAGATGAATATCGAAACCCTATCCACCGGCCAGGAAGCGGTCAGCAACCTGCTGGTTGCGGCAGGGTGCGGCGGATTCGAAGTAATCGATCCGCAGGATTTTCAGGAATTTTTAGATACCGTTACCCCCCATTGGGATTATGTGGACGAAGAGCTGATGAAGCGGCAAAGCGACCGCACCATCCTCAAGGTCTATGCGGCGGATAACGAGCAAGGGCTCGCCCTATTTAAAGATATTGAGCGCCGCATCGAAGAGCTGCGCAATGCCCCCGAAGCCTCTCTCTACGGCACCTTGGAGATTACCGTTTCCGATCTGCCGGAAGAGGATTGGCAGAGCGGCTGGAAGCAATATTATAAGCCCATCCATGTGGAGCGGTTGGTGGTGGTTCCCCTTTGGGAGGATTATACCGCCCAAGAGGGCGAGACCATCATGAAGATCGATCCCGGCATGGCTTTCGGCACCGGCGCTCATGAAACCACCCGCCTTTGCCTCAAGGCCCTCACCCAGGAGGATCTTGCGGGCAAGGATCTCTTAGATGTTGGTTGCGGGAGCGGCATCCTTTCCATCGGCGGGGTATTGCTGGGCGCAAGATCCGCCTTCGGTTGCGATATCGACCAGCTGGCGGTGGAGGTTGCCCGCCGCAACGCCGCCCTCAACAATCTTTCGGATCGCACCGCCTATGGCGCAGGCGATCTTTTAGAGGTGGTGGAGGGGAAATATCCCATCGTTGTTGCCAATATCGTTGCAGACGTGATTTTGATGCTCTTGAAGGATCTTCATCAGGTTCTGCTCCCCGGCGGAACCTTCATCGCCTCGGGCATCATCGACGACCGCAAGGATGAATTGGTTGAGGCCATCAAGGCAAGGGGCTTGACCATCGTTCATATCGAAGAAGAGCGCGGTTGGGTCGCCATTACATCCAGGAGTTAATTTATGGAACATTTCTTTTTGCCCCAAATCCCTGAGGGTAGCTTCACCATCGAGGGGGATACATACCGCCATCTCACCCGCTCCCGCCGCATGGCGGTGGGAGATACCGCATTATTTTCCGATGGAAAAGGAATGGACTATTTAGCAGAAATGACCGCCTGCACCAAAGAGACCGCCACCTTCAAGGTTTTGGAAGAGCGGGAGGCGGTGAGCGAATGCCCCCTTTCCATCACCCTTTATCAATGCCTGCCCAAGGGAGATAAGATGGAGGACGTGCTTCATCGGTGCACCCCGCTGGGAGTAACCAAATTTGTGCCGGTCTTATCCTCCCGCGTTATTGGTGGCAAACCAAACGAAAACAAACGCAAACGCTGGGAAAAGATCGTTGCCTCCGCCGCCACCCAAAGCGGGCGGAGCATCCTGCCGGAGATCGCGCCGATCTGCTCCTTTGCCGAAGCAATTGAGGAAATGAAAAAAGCGGATGCCGCTTTCATCTGCTATGAAAATTCCACCGATCCCATCCCCGCCGATCTGCCCAAAGAAGGCTCCATTGCCTTTTTGATCGGGCCGGAGGGCGGGCTTGCTCCCGCGGAAGCGGATCAGCTCCCCTGCTGCTCTTTGGGACGGCGGATCTTGCGCACCGAAGAGGCTGCGGCCTTTTTGCTGCCGATTCTTTTAGACCGCACCGATAATCTTTGAAAGGAACTTCTTGATCATGGCTAAAAAAGACCTTCGCCGATCCGATATCACCAACTCGCGGATCACCATCCTCTTTTTTCACCTGCTTTTAATGGGCGGCCTGCTCTGGGCAGAGCGGTTCGCTCAATATCGCTACGATTATGTTTTCCGCGGAATGCTCCCCTGGCTTCTGCCCGTTTTGTTTGTTGCGGCGGCAGTGCCTGCAGTATGGCTGACGCTGCAGGTCTGCTATAAAGGGGATTTCCGCAAGGATAAGATCTTTTCCCTTTCCTTTATTTTATATCTGCTGATCCCCCTGCTGGCGGCCTTCCTATTTCCTTGGCTTTCTCTCTTTGGAAGGGGATTGCAGCTCTTTAAGTTGGCGGCAAACCTGGTCTTCTATGGTTGCATCGGCCACTTTTTGGCCTATATCGCTTTCCGCTTGATTGCCCCCGCCGCGGGAATGCTGGCCTATTTTATCACCGCCAATGCCTTGGCGCTGACCTATTTTTATCAGATGTATCTCTCCCCCGCGGCCATGATCCTCAACAGCCCTGAGTTTGGCTATTTAAAACCCTGGGCCATGATTTCCCTTCTGGCAGGGTTACTGGTCGCAGGGCTTGCGGTATGCCTGATGATGGCAAAGTTCAAGCAGTTCCGTCTGAATGGTATTGCCCTGATCCTGCTCGCCGTTCTTTCCGTTGTTTTAATGGCATCGGCATTGCTCTTCCCCGCCCTCTCCTCCCTTTGGGTTCGGATTTTGATCTTCGGCGGCATCGGGCTGGAGTCGCTCTGGTGGATCGGCTGGTGCGTGGCGCTTAAATGTAAAAAAGGAGCAAAATAAGATGGATCAAAAAATTAAAGAAGCTTTTGAATATCATCAAAAGGGGATGAACTGCGCCCAATCGGTGGCGCTGCCCTTCTGCGAGGAACTGGGAATGCCCAAAACCCTTGCAACCCGCGCCTTGGAAGGCTTTGGTGCAGGCATGGGCGGGCGAGGGCAGACCTGCGGCGCTCTTTCGGGCGCGATCTTTCTTGCAGGTTTAAAGCTTAGTGATGGTAATTTAGAGGCTCCTGCCTCCAAGCAAAAAACCTATGCCGCCTGCAAAGAAATCTGCGATCAGTTTACCGCCGCCTGCGGCTCGGCCGTCTGCGCCGATATTAAGGAGGGCAAAACCCTCTCCTGCAACGCCTGCATCGAGCTGGGGGTAAAGCTTGCTTATCAACTTTTGAACGCATAAAATAATCCCGCAACCTACGTTGCGGGATTTTCTTTTTATATGCCATATAAAATATGTTGATTTCGGATATTGCTATCCTCGATGCGGTTATTGACCTCATAGGCATGGCGTTCCAGCTCTGCGCCCGAGTCGGTAATGAGACCCTGCGCCCGCAGTTCTTGGCTGATAACTTGCGCGATTTCTTCGATCCTTTGGGCATTTTCCTGCTCTGCGCAGGAAAGAAGCTTCTCCAAAGGCTGGGCAATTTCCGCTAATTTCGGCAAATTCCGCAGGGCGCGGAACTGCCATTTATAAAAAGGAAGATAGGTTTCATTCAACAAAAAGATGGTATGGAGAGCGCTTTTGGCAAATTCAAAGGCGGCCATTCTTGCCCCGCCATATTCGCCCCGTGCCATGCAGCGGTTATAGTTATATTGCCCCGCCTGCCCCATCAAAAGCAGATGCCCCGCTAATTTTTTCAAGCGCACATCTTGGGGCATTTTGGAAAGGCGGGCGCGGATGGCGGTAACCTCCCCCAAGCCATCATAAAAGATTTCGCCGTTGACCGCCTCGGCCAGCGCAAATTCGGGAACAGCAAACCACGCTTCATCGCTCAAGATTCCATCGGGCGTGCCGGTTTTGGCGCGAAAGAAATCGGCGGTGCGCAAAACCCCATGGCGGTTTCCGCCAACAGGGCTCAGCCGGCTTCGCTCAAAGCCAAGAAATTCCATGGGGAGCTTGGCATAGGCTCGCTCCAAGCGGAAGGCGGTTTGGCGGTCGATCGCCTGCTCATCGGGCAAAAAGATGCAAAAGCCCGGCTCAAAATCATGGTCCTTAGAAAATTCATCATCAAACCCAAAGCATTCGGAGCCGCTCCCGCAAAGGCCGATGGCGAGTTTGCCCTTGATTTCGGGAAAATCTTCCAGCATGGGTTTGCCGTATTCTTCATAAAAGGCTTTCGCCAGCTCAAGACCCTTCATAAATCCTTTTTGCCCTTTCCTCTAATTGATTTGCATAAAGAAAATATCCGTAATACCGAAAGGTGGGAGCGCACTTTTCGCAAACAAAAGCATAGTTGCCATCCCAAGGCAGGCTCTCATCGTTGAGAAGCGCCCAGGCAAGAGCGATCCGCTTGGCGATCTCCCCTTCCCCTTTCTCCAATCCCCATTCCTGCTCGGCGGCGGTGGCCAAATTGAGGTGGGTAACCGCCTCTTCGGGCTTACTGCCGTTGGCGGTGGTATTCTCCAAGGCCTTTTGATAGCAGGCCTTAGCCTGCTCAAACTCTTTGAGATCGCAAAGCGCCAGCCCCATATTATTATAAAGCCCGCCGAAGCGAAGGTCGGTTGGGGGCAATTCCCGCCGATAAATCGCCAATGCCCGCTCAAAGAGGGGGATTCCCTCCTTTGCCTTGCCAAAAGCCTTATAGGCGGTGGCCGCATTGAGATAGGTGGTGGCCGCCCCGATATTTTCGGCGATATTCATCGCCTCCACTTGGGATAGCGCCTTTTGGCAAAAGGAAAGAGATTGCTCCCGATGGGAAAGCTTGCGGTGAAGCCCGATCAACTCATTGCAGATAAAAAGGATGGCGCGGTCATCCCCTTGCAAGCGGGCCTCTCCCAGCCAATAATCCAGATGCCGCTCGGCGGATAGATAATCGTTGCGGGATAAATGCTCGTCTAATTTTTGCATGATGCGATCAACGGAAAGCATTTTGCCACCTCCTTTTTTATTATTTTAACCGAAATTCAGGATCTACGCAATATCTTTGTTGCTTTCTTTGGGTATTTCGTATATAATACAGATGATAATTTTTTCTATGAGGTAGAATTATGGGTGATAAGTGTAAAAGAATCCTGCGCCTGTTAACCATCTTTTTAAAGATCGGCGCGTTCACCTTCGGCGGCGGATATGCCATGATCCCGCTAATCCAGAAGGAAGTGGTGGAAAACGAAAAGTGGATCACCGATGATGATATTTTAGAGATCGTTGCCATCGCCGAATCCACCCCCGGCCCCATTGCCATCAATTCGGCAACCTTTGTCGGCTATCGGGTGGCAGGCTTTTGGGGCGCCTTTTGTGCAACGCTCGGGGTGGTACTCCCCTCTTTTTGCATCATCCTGCTGATCGCGGCGATCCTTGATCAATTCAAGGATAATAAGGTGGTTCAATACGCCTTCAACGGCATTCGCGCAGGTGTTTTGGCGCTGATCGTTAAGGCGCTCTGGACGATGTATCAAAAAGCGCCCAAGGGCTTGGTCAGTTATATTGTTATGGCAGGTGCTTTTATTACCACCGCCTTTTTGAAGGTCTCGGTGCTTTGGGTGATCCTCGGTTGCGCCGCCTTCGGGCTGATCACCTCCCTGATCATCGAAAGGAGGGCCAAGCAATGACCATCTTTTTAGAACTTTTCTGGGCATTCTTTAAGATCGGCGCGGTAACGGTGGGCGGCGGCTACGCCATGCTCCCCTTCATTCAGGAAGAGGTTCTGCGCCAGGGATGGCTCTCCGAAGCGGAGGTCATCAATTTCATCGCGGTCAGCGAATCCACCCCCGGCCCCTTCGCCATCAATATCGCCACCTACGTTGGCTCGGTGATGGGCGGGCAGGCGGAAGGTCTTGGGCTTTTCGGAACGATTCTCGGCGCGTTTTGCGCCACCCTGGGGGTGGTGCTCCCCTCCTTTGTTATCATCCTTTTGGTGGCAAAGATCTATGAAGCCTTCAAACGGAGCAAGATCGTCAAAGGGATCATGACCGGCCTTAAACCGGCGGTTGTCGGCCTGATCGGCGCGGCTGTCATCAAGATCCTGCAGGAGGTCTTTGCTCCAAACGGTTGGAACATGGCTCTCTTTACCAACCCCGCCACCTATGTTTCCCTCGGTTTATTCGGCGTTGCTTCCCTGCTGGCCTTTAAAAAGGTGCATCCCATCCTGATCATCTGCCTATCGGCCGCAGTCGGCATCGCCGCAGGATTCCTATTATAAAGGACTTTAAAAATCGCCTGAACCGCAAAGGGCAAGAAAGAACAAAAACTTTTTTACAAAGACTCTGCATAAATTGGACAATAAGGAAGAAAGACATCGCAAATGCGATGTCTTTCTGTGTTTAAATGCCCTTTGCTACTTCCAAACCGAGCCACTCGGCGTATTTTTATACGCCTTCGGGTACCCTAACGGCTCGGTTTGAAACTTTCAGACAATTTTTATGTGCCCTCAAAAAAATCGCGTAATGCTAACGCATTACGCGATTTTTTATTACTTAGATCAGGTGCCGAACTTCACCATTTCCTCGCAGGCTTTTCCTGCCAGGTTGCGCAGCTGCTCGATGGCGGTTGCGGTGTTCCAGTTGTTGTTGTACATCGACCAGGCCAACTGCTTAGCATATTCCAGCTCATCGCCGGTTAGCGAGCTTTCCAGGGTCTGGGACCCGATGCCGAACTTGACGTTCTTCAGGCAATACTCGAAGTATTCCTTACGAGCCTTATAATCAAAGCTCAGGTACTTACTGGTCTTGAGGTTATCGTTGATCGCCTCGGTAAAGCGGTTTGCCCAAAGCTCCATAAACTTCACCGCATAGGGGGCATTTTTCGCCACCTTCATCTTGCGGGGGAGCATCATGGTGGTGCCGTAGTTCATAACGTAGTTGACACCGCCCTCGCCGGTACCGGCGGGATAGGGAACCCACTTAAAGCGGTTATTATTGGCAAAATCGGAATAAGAGAAGTCTCTCATCAGGAAGAGGGTACCGCCCATGATAACGGTGCCCTTGGTGAACATTTCTTCCCAAGCATCGGTAGAGGTGCGGCGGGCAACGAAATCGACGCCCTTAACGGTCTCTGCATAGAATTCCAGAGATTTTGCAACCAGGGGATCATTGAAGTTATTGATCAGCTTGGGCTCTTTGGAGGTCTTATCGCTATCAAAGAGGGTGATGCCGTAGCTCTGAGACCAGAAGTTGATCGCATCATGCTCCGCCATGTTCCAGGGGGAGAGGGTCAGGCCGGTGGGGCCTTGGGTGGGAACGCTGACCAGGAAGTTCTTCCAGCCGGTCCAATCCCATTTCCCTTCTTTCCAGGTCTCATAGGGATCCTTCAGACCGAGCTGATCGACCATGGAAGCATTATACCAGATAGCATCTACTGCACCGACCGGGGAGATGCACCGATAGGTGCTTGCCCATTTGGTCTGCTCCAGGGTGCGGGTATCCACACCGGGAGAGTTATCGATATATTTCAGATTGATATATTCATCCAACCCCTGGGAAAGGTTCATCCAGTTGGGGAACCATGCGCGGTGGGTGGGGATAATATCGATCTGCTTACCGGAGGTAATGTAGCTGAGATTCTGGGGGATGGCCTGGCGGATCACTGTCTTGATGTATTTTACCTTCAGGCCGTAGGTATCCCGCATCTGATCCCACCAATCCCATTCGGTATAGGTCTCGCCCTTGGGGCCGCGATAGAGCCAGTTGGGGGTATCCAGCGCGGTGATCATAATGAAGGTCTTGCCCTTCAGATCGGCCAGCTTAACATTGTTTTTAACAAAACCGGTGGTATCCAGATCAAAGCCCGGTTCGGGAGAGGTATTAACAGGCTTTGCCTCGGCAAAGAGAGGGTTACTGTCGATATCATATTTTTTGGTACCGTCGTACTGTTCCTTGAGCTTTTCCAGCTCTTCTTCGTCTACCTTATCGCCAAGATTATCGGTGTTGGTAGAGCCGTTACCCTTATCTTTGTTGTTATTCTTATCGTTTTTGTCGTTCTTATCGGTGTTACCGTTTTTGTCGCTCCCGTTTCCGTTGTCGGAGGGATCGGAGGAATCGCTTCCGTTATCGGCATCGCCGTTATCATCGTCGCTCCCGTTATCATCGCTGATATTGGTCTCGCCATTGAGGAAACTTTCCATCTCGTCGTCGGCAGACTTACATGCGGTTGCCATGCTGACCAGCATCAGCATTGCCATCAGAACTGCCAGAATTTTGATTGCTTTTTTCATAAGCATACTCCTTTCAAAAATATAATCCCATAAACATAATATCACTTTTCAAAGCATTTTTCTATCAATTAACCGCCATCTATTCTCTCATCATTTCCATTAAATCGCAAAAAATATAATTTTATTATCCTATTTTATAATTATTTTGAGAAACAAACCAATTGCTTGTCTTTTGCTCTAAAAAAGGCCGTCCTTCGAATGAAGGACGGCCTTTTTTAGTCATTTATTCTGTTGAACTGGATCAAGCACCGTATTTAACAGCCTCTTCGCAGGCTTTTGCTGCCAGGTTACGCAGCTGTTCAACAGCTGTTGCGGTATTCCATTTGTCGTTATACATCGACCAATAAAGCTGCTTATAATATTCCAGTTCATCGCCGCTAAGAGCACCCAATGTTCTTGCGCCGACAGCCAAGTAGTTATTCTGAGAAACAAACTCATAATATTCCTTACGCTGGGCATAGTTGAAATTCAAATGACCGGCCTTCATGAAGTCGAAATAGGCTTCGGTAAAGCGGTTGGCCCAAAGCTCCATGAATTTGACCGCACAGGGCGCATTCTTCTCCACCTTCATCTTGCGGGGAAGCATCATGGTGAGGCCGTAGCTCATTGCCACATCCACCCCGGTATCATGGGGAGAATGGGGATAAGGCACCCAATTGAACTTCGTATTCTCTGCATACTCATTGCCGGAAAAGTCCATCGTCAGATATTGGGTTGCGTACATAATGATCGTACCTTTGGTAAACAGATCGATCCAGGGTATGGCAGAGGGTCTGCGGGCGATCATATCTACGCCCTTTGCAGTGGAGGCATAGAAAACCAAGGCTTCGGCAACCTTTGGATCGTTGAAGTTATTGATCAACTTAGGCTCTTTGGAATCGGGATCGGATTGGAAGAGGTTGATACCGGCGGTCATCGGCCAGAAAACAACAGAGTCTGCCTCCGGCTGGGCCCAGGGGCCAAGGGTCTGCCCGTTGTTATTCTGCTGGGGAACGCTGATCAAGAAATCTTTCCAGGCGTTCCAATCCCACTTCCCTTCCTTCCAGGTGGTATGGGGATCCTTCAGACCGAGCTGCTCCACCAAGGTTTCGTTATACCAGATCACATCCACCGCACCGATGGGGGCAATGCAACGATAGGTGCCGCCCCATTTGCTCTGCTGGATAGTGCGCAGGTCCACGCCGGGGGAGTTACCCAGCAGTTTGGAGTTGATATAGGGATCCAGAGGCTGAGAAAGGTTCATCCACTGGGGGAACCAGGAACGGTGGGTGGGAACAACGTCTACCTGCTTACCGGAGCTCTGATAGGTCAGGTTTTGGGCAACCGACTTGGAAAGATGGGTCTTGATGTATTTCACCTTCAGATCGTATTCATTTCGCAGCAAATCGAACCAATCCCATTCACTGATAGAGGTACCCTTTTCGTCCTTGTAATAGAAGTTGGGTTGATCCTCGGCGGTCATCAGAATAAAGGTCTTACCCTTCAGGTCGGCCAGCTTGATATTATTCTTAACAAAGCCGGTGGTATCGATATCAAAGCTGACGCCGACACCGTGGTTGAGGGGCTTCGCTTCTGCGATGAGGGGGTTGGCATCTGCATCATACTTCTTGGTCTCATCGTAGTCCTTTGCAATTTCTTCCCACTTTCCTTCGTTGACATTATCGGTGTCGGTGGGATCTTTTTTGTTTTCTTCCTTATCGTTTTTGTTGGGC